>JBJTUI010000084.1:0-11274 GCA_046080625.1 Elainella sp.
AACCGGCACCCTGTCCTTCCCTACCCCGACGGCGATTGCCGTGAACGTACCGGCCCTGAGCACGGTGCCGCAGGCGATTGAACCCGAGACTGAATCAGCCAACCCAGCCCGAGATCAGCGCACCCGAGCCGACCGTCGCCGCGCCCGCCAGGCCAATCGTTCTGATCAAGCTGATCAAACCGAAACTCAATCTATCTCGCCTGCAGCAGATCGCCAGATACCAGATCGCCAGGCGGCGGCTCAGCAGACCCCAAACCTCCCGGATCAACCGGCGGCTGCCGTTGCGGATAGGGGAGCGGATCAGCCAGTTCCCCAACCTCCTGCAATTCCGGTGATTCTGTTCGGCCAGCCACTGCCCCAATAGAGTGGCTCAGTAGAGAGTAGCCCAGAGATGTCCTAGTCAGGCGTTCCAGGGCTGCTCACTAGATTTAACTCTGGCGAAATCTGGGTCAATGCTTTTTGCCCCGTGGCTACTGCGGCGTGTTTTGTAGCTCTGGTCGCTCTTCGGGGACAATCGCGCCCTCAACCGGGCAGACCTGGAGGCAGATACCGCAGTCGATACAGGTAGAGAAATCGATCCAGTACCAGTCGGTGCCCTTGGTGTTTTTGCCGGGGCCTTCGTGGATGCAGGCAACCGGGCAGGCATCTACGCAGTCGGCGACGCCTTCACAAGTGTTGGTTACGATAGTGTGCGGCATAGAATTCTTCTCAAATTCTTCTGAATCAATCTGGGCGTATGTAGCGTTCGAGCGGCATCTGGCCGAGCCATGAGCGGCGTCTCATCGTGGGAGCAGCTAAACCTGGCCCGCTGAAACCAGCTTGAACAGCGCGGAGGGCGTCCTTTCACTAGAATAGTTGAAGAAGAATATTTAAGAAACGTAAATTCAGCCGTGATTACCCAAACTCCGTCCTCCCCCCTGCCAAACGCCCCGATCGAAACCCTGTTCTGGAGCTGGCAAGGCCACCAGATTGCCTATACGGTGCAGGGCAGCGGCCTGCCGCTGGTTTTGATCCACGGGTTTGGCGCTTCGATTGGCCATTGGCGACAGAACATCCCGGTGCTGGCCGCCGCAGGCTACCGCGTTTTTGCCATCGATCTGCTGGGCTTCGGCAAATCGGCTAAACCGCTGCTCGACTACGAAATGGAGCTGTGGCAAAACCTGCTGGCCGACTTCTGGACCGAACAGATCCGCGAGCCTGCCGTGTTTGTGGGCAACTCGATTGGGGCGCTGCTCAGTCTGATGATGCTGACCCACCATCCCGAAATGGCCAGGGGGGGCGTTTTGCTGAATGCGGCTGGCGGTCTGAACCACCGACCCGACGAGCTCAACCTGCCCCTGCGGCTGGTGATGGGCGGCTTCACGAAACTGGTCAGCTCCGAATGGGTCGGTCCCTTCTTGTTCAACCGAATTCGCCAAAAGCCCCGCCTGCGCCGCACCCTCTATCAGGTCTACCGCGACCGCAGCGCCGTCACAGATGAGCTGATTGACCTGCTCTACGAGCCCTCCTGCGATCCGGGAGCCCAGCAGGTGTTTGCCAAAATTCTGACGGCTCCCCCCGGCCCCCGACCCGAAGACCTGTTGCCCCAAATCAGCCAACCCCTGCTGGTGCTGTGGGGCGAGGCCGACCCCTGGACGCCGATTGCCGGGGCCAAACGCTACCAGGAGCTGGCCGAAGCAGCGGATCGGGTGACGTTTATCTCGATTCCTGACACAGGCCACTGCCCCCACGACGAGCGGCCCGAACTGGTGAACGCCCACATCCTTACCTGGCTAGAGGCGACCCTGGCTAAAGACGACCTTTGATCAGGTACCCCAACCCGCCTAACGGGCAGCCCGACCAGAAGCGTCTGGCTGGGGCCATTCAGTCTGCCATTCCTACCTGTTTTTCCTGATCATGCTGCCAACCATTATTCTTCCAGGCTACTTGGCGGGTGCCCTGCCCTACGGCGAAATGGAGCAGGCCCTGCGCCAGCTGGGCTACCCGGTGCAGACCGTTCCGCTGCGGCGTCGCGACTGGCTGCCCACCCTGGGCGGACGTTCGGTGCTGCCAATTTTGCAGAAGCTGGATCAGACGGTGAAGCAACTCCAGGCCGAGACGGGCAGCGACCGGGTGAATCTGGTCGGCCATTCTGCCGGGGGCTGGATCTGCCGCATCTACCTGGGCGAAGTCCCCTACGACATCCACCCCAGCGACAGCGGGCAGGTCTGTCTCTGGAAGGCCCACCCGACCGTACAGACGCTGATTACCCTGGGTACGCCCCACGTCAGCAACGAACCCTGGACCAAACGCAACCTCGACTTTGTCAAAACCCACTATCCGGGCGCATTTCACAGCACGGTTCGCTATGTCTGCGTGGCCGGTAAGGCGGCCTATGGCTCGCGCCTAGCCAACTGGTTCACCTACAGCAGCTACGAAATGACGGGCGGCCAGGGAGCCTGCTGGGGCGATGGCATCACGCCGATCGAGGCGGCCCATCTGGAGGGGGCGGAAAATCTCACCCTGGATCAGGTCTGGCATTCCCCGCGTCCCGGTCGCCTCTGGTATGGCTCGACTCCAACGGTGGCAGAGTGGGGCAAACACCTGGCCTAGCGAACCTCTGGTGAATTCGGTCTAGATTTCGACAGAAACTCCGACAGAAACGCTTCAAATAACGTTACAACAGCGTTACAATCAGGAGAACTTCGGTCGGCGGGCGAAAAGGGGTCGGCATGACTGAAGCAAGCCGTTGAATGGAACATAGCCTGCCATGCGGATTGATTTTCTGCCGTTTCAATTTCAGCTGAACGTGACGACCCTGGCTGGCATCAGCCTCTGGTCGCTGGCCCTCTATTTAGGGTTGTTTCCGGTCAGCGAATGGGTGATGGAACGGTTGACAGGCTGGATGAACGAAGCCGATCGCTCGCTGTATACACCAGAAGAATTTGAGAAGACACGCAGAGGCCGCGAGTCGCTAAACGCCTTCTATGCCTCGCTGCTGAGTATTTTGCCGTTCCTGGTTCTGGGTGGATTGTTTAATTGGGGCGTCGCTGAAAGCCTGGGGCAGAGCTGGACGATCAGCATGGGGATTATTGCTGCGATGGGCTGTGGTATCTACGAACTCGGTCGCCGCGACGGCCAATCGGCAGAATAGTTGGAACCAGAGAATGGGTTTTGAATAGCTTTGAGCAGCATCGATTTCAACAGCCTGCAAACAACCGCTGCTACATGATTACATAGATTATCACCTATTATATATCTTTAATTGATAGATAGAAAATTATAAACTGTATCCTGTAATACGTCTGAATGGCTCAGCTCGTGCAAAATGGGATTGTCTGAAAAACGCGCTCTGGGCCAATTCTGCTTCAGCATTTCAAAGTTCAGATTCTGCATGTCTGAGGGCTGAGAACCTATAGACAGCAGGGCGGGACTGTGCAATTCTCTTCGAATAGATAGATTGACAGATTCGGATTACCCTGGATTGCAATTTTATCCTAAACCTCTTCCTGGCTCCGTGATTGACTGGCTCTGTTCCCTCTGTAGCGTCAGGCTACATCTATCGCACGGTGACTATGCAACTTTCCCCTTACACGCAATACTACATTCGCAAACTGCTCAGGCAGTATCTGAACAACCTGCATTATCCGGTGTCTGGCGTCGGAATCGCCGCCTATTTTCAGGAGAGCATTTATCAACAATTACAGCGGCTTTACCCCTCCAGTATTGAACTGCGGGCCAAGCTGCATGAGCTAGAAATGCTGGTGCAGCACCACCAGATGAGCGATGTCGAAAAGCCCTACCGCACCGAAAGTCTGTTTGACATCGAGCAGAAGATTCTCTGGATTTTGAACCTGAAATTTCTGGCCCTGCTGACCTCCCTATCGCTCACCGTCCTGCCCGAGTCGGAGGCCTCTCTGTTCCATTTTGTCCAGGACAATCGAGTTAAGGAAGGGATTCGCTGCTTGGAGGATCTTTATGGCATGGTCTTTGCATTTGGCGCAGAACATGACCTGAAAATCTACCCGCTCCTGCTGTCCCTGATTGGCCAACAGATTCCGTTCGTTTTTGCCGTCTCGGAACACCGACACAGTATTTGGGTGAGCTTGCGTTCGCCGTTCTACTACAGCCTGCCCAAGCTGTTATTGCCCAGACTGGCCAAGTCCAGCCTCCACTCTGCCCAGGTGGGGGCACATCTGGCTACGGGGCTGCTGCCCAGCGACCGACGGTTACGCAAAATCGCCTGAGTCTGCCGGGGGCTGGGAGGGCAGTCGTCCTAAAGCTGCACAAAAGCTGAGGTAGGCATCGACGGATTCGCGAAACTCCTGTTCGGCTGCACCATCAGTCTGGGCCTCGAAGGTGATGACGTCAGAAATTCCTAGAATTCGACCGTGCCAAAGCTGGGCTTCAGGATCCTGCTGTAACACGGTGGCATATCCCTTGTAGCAAATGGCGTGAATCGGCGAAGAAGACATAGGCGCTCTGGGGTCATTCAGGCGGAGTGAGGTCGTCGCTTGGCGCAGGCAGGACCGAACTGGCTGCGAAATCTAGACTAGGGCTTGCATCAGAAGGCTGGCGATTGAGCTGGGCCTGTAGCAAAGCTGCGGCTTGCTCTGGGTCTTGGGCAATCAGAGCCAACAGCTGGTCGGGTTCCAGGTTGACCAGCTTGGCGTAGAAGCGGATTTCTCCCAATACCCTAGCTTCGCTTTGTCGCAAATACATCGTCAAACAGTTAAGAGCCTGGGTGGTGCGCGGCTGGTTGCGAAAGAAAGCCAGGGCCGCCAGCAGGGCACTTTCGTAAGGCGGTAGGGGAGGCAGCTGGAGCGGATCGCCCGTTTGAAATCGCATGGCTGGCAGCAGAAAACGAGGGGGGCTTTGGTGTCGAAGAGAAGCTTGTGCCCTAGCAGTCAGGAGTGGGGCAATAGCGTTCTCGCTCCAGCCACTACGACTCCCTTTCTCCCAGGTCAACTTGATTTAAAGTCAAGGAAAAAGTCAAGGAAAATCCGTGATTAAACCAGATTCTATCTCAGGCTTATCCAATTGACACCGCTTGACTTCAGAGTTTAACGGGGCGAGCCAACCACGCCTGGCAATTGGTCAGGTGCTGCCGAGTAGCCGGATGGCGTTTGTCCCTGAACCTCCTGGAAAAGGCAGGTGGGCTGATGAGCTGGCCGATCAGCTACAGTCGTTGCAGCCCCGCTATTAGTCCCCGGCAGACCCCTGCTAGGAACTGGAGGTTGATGGTTTCTAATCGATCTGTCGGCTGGTGGTAATGGGGGTTGCGCAGGTTGGCCGTGTCGGTCACCATCAGGGCCGGATAGCCTGCATCCCAAAAGGGGGCATGGTCGCTGCGGCGTGTGTCTGGCACGATTTGGCCGCGTCTGCCCGCAGGCAGCCACTCACAGGCGGTACCGGTTCGGCGGATGGCACGACTGAGGCGCAGCAGGTCGGGCAGGGTCGGCCAGTTGCCAATCAGCGCAATAAAATCACCCTGTTTTGGATAGAAATACTTAAGGCCGGGTGGATAGCGTTGGGAATAGGGGGCCGAATCGCAGTAGCCCAGCATTTCCAGCGAAATCATCAGCCGAATCGGGGTCTGCTGCTGTCGTAGCGTCTCGACATAGGCCCGACTGCCCAGCAGCCCATATTCCTCCAGGTCAAACGCGACAAACTGAACCGGGTAGGGTAGGGGTTGAGCGCTGAGGGCGGCGGCCAACACGAGCAGAGCAGCCAGTCCCGTCGCGTTGTCGTCAGCTCCGGGCGAGCCGGGTACCGCGTCGTAGTGAGCGCCAATCAACAGCAGGCCCTGCTGGGAGCCTCGTTGGGGCGAGGGCACCGGACAGGACAAAATCAAATTTTGATGGGTCCGGCCCTGAAACTCAAAGCTGTGGCTAGTGCTGCTGTTGCCAGGCGTGGCCTGCGAGATCTGGTCGAACTGCTGGCCCAGATATTGCTGCACATAGAAATGCCCCGCCCTGGCCAGAAACGGATCGCGCTCACGGGTCAGCTGCTTGAGGTGCTGCAACAGCGTGGTTTCCAGATCGGGCAGGAGCGGCTGAGTCACAGTAGGGGTAACGGATAGGAATTGGCCTAGAGCCTAGAGCGAGAACAGCCTAGAGTGAAAACAGCCTAGAGCGAAAACAGCAGCGACACGGTCATAAACAGCATAATCGCGGCCATAGCCACCGCCATGCGGCGAGCCAGCTTTTGGGAGGCAAACCCGATCAGGGGCAGCAGGTTCCAGGCGATCACCTCAACCAGGGTAATTGCCAGGACGCCAATCTGGACCGGACGGCTGAGGCTGTGCATCACCTCTCGCAGACTGGCCGGAACTAGAACGCTGAACAGCAGAAACAGCAGCCCTGCTACGGCTATGACGGCCCCTAAAAACACCAGGGCCAGGGTCAACCCCAACAGAAAGTGAACACCGTCCTGCTGCCAGTTGGTCATGGGTTTTGTCATGGCTGAAATCCCCGATAGGACTCCCAGTTTGCACTGAGATAGCAAAAGCATTGGTCAAAGCATTGCCAAAACCGACCTAAAATCCCCAGGTACGTTTTGGGCCAATATCCAAATGTACGATATCGGGAATGGTGCTGTAAATGCCGATGCCGCCTCTCCACCACAGCATCACAGCATTGGCGACCCGTCTGCCGCTGTAGCCCGGAACTTGCAAATCTACCGCTTTGCCGGTCAGATGCTGGCTGTTGGGAACACCGCCCACGGCCTGATTCACCGCAGGTGGTCGATACCAGGAATTGATAATAAAAGGCCGTCCGATCTGGTCCCTGACTTTCTGAAGCTCGCGAGCCAGAGCAATGATGTTGTTGACGATGGTGACGGTTTCGGGAATCCGGGTGGCGTCTTTGGTGGCCTCGCCCCAGGTAAAACTGCCGCCCGGAATAATCGGCTGATCGGTGTAGAACAGGCCGGTATTTCCCGGCAGGCGAAACGGTTTACCCTGGTAGGGCGGCGTGGGAGCAGGCGTGGGAGCAGGAGTCGGGGTTGGACGCGGCGTGGGAGTAGGGGCCGGAGTCGGAGCAGGCGTTGGCGTGGGGCGCGGCGTAGGAACAGGCGTCGGGGTTGGCCGAGGGGTCGGAGTTGGCACCGGGGTGGGAGTCGGTGTGGGATAGACCGTAGCCCCATTGCGCTCGATCTGGACGTGGGGCGCGAACACAAACCAGGTGCTGAGCCGCTGGATATAGTCCTGCTCGTATTTCAGCGTGAACCGGATATGGCCGTTGGTGGAGCTGGTGGGCAGGGTGTAGGAAAACAGTTTCCAGACGGTGCCCCTAGCCGCCGCAAACCGCTCGTTGGCCGCGAGCTGCGATGCCTGCACCGGACGCCGCTTGAATAGCGTTGGCGCAATCACCTTCAGCAGGGGCGTATTCGGGTCTTCGGGCGGGTAGACGATCTTGCCGTCATATTCCACATAGCCATGTTGGTCATAGATGAACCAGGTGCTGAGGCCGCGAATGAAATTGGCCCGGTCGCGAATTGCAAACTTGATGTGGCTGCTGAAATCACCCTGGGCGTCGGCATAGGCGTAGGATTGGAGTTCAAAACTCTGGCCAGCCGTGGCAGGAGCAGTTTCGTCGCTGTTGAGGGAAGCCGCAGGCAGGGGCCGCCGCTTCAGAATTGTGTCGCGGGTGACGCGCAGGATCGGCAGCGAAGTCTGATCTTCCAGGGGGTAAACTACCTGACCATCCTGCTCTACCTGGGCATGCAGACTGTAGACGAACCAGGTGTTCAACCCTCGAATCGCCCTATCCTTCAGGGCTACTTTGATATGGCCCTGGAACCCACCGTTGACATCGGCATAGGCATAGGACTGGAGCGCAAACGTTTTGCCCGCCTTAACCTCATAGCGTTCTTCTGGAGCCAGAGTCGCAGCTTGCTCAGGCCGCAGCTTCAGAAAGGTGTCTTGGGTGATTCGCAGAATTTGTTCGGCCATGGGGTCTAACAGCCTCTGGGCTAGTTAGCAGCTTCGGCAGCCGTTTGGGCAGAGGGAGTCGGGGGCTGACTGAGCATGCGAATTTCGGAGCAAAAGCTGGCCAGATGGGTCTTGTCCTGACGGCTGATCACGTTGGTCCGCAGCCGGAAGTTCTCGCTGGCAAACCAGAGGCGTTCTTCCACCCGCATCTCTGCCGTCGTTGTGACCAGGGTCAGCACCTCGTCTTCCCCCAGACTGTATTCCCCTGCAACCGGGGGCGTTTGGTTGAGCTGGGTAATAATCTGGCCTTGATTCGTTGAATCCTGGGGCAGCAGCAGCAGCAAACTGGTGCCCGACTGGGGCTTGGGATTTTGCTCGCTGATCCCATCCGTCCAGGTAGTTTTGAGCCCGCCCAAAGCCTGGGTCGCCTCAGCTCCCGTCAGCTGGCAAAGCTGCACCACCTGAGCATCTGCTGGCGACAGCCGCTCTATCACCAGATTGGCCTTAGCCGCTTCCGACCGGTTGAGAAGCAGGTGGTGAGTCGTGCGCTGGGACATCCATCTCCCGGCGTTTTGCTGCAAAAAGTCTTGAATGTCCATGGGTGAGCCCGAGAAAATCGCCTAACTAAAATCGCCTGACTAAATACCGCCTAACTAAGTCGCTGGGTTTGATTCAACCCAAGCGGGAATTAGAGCCTGAATCAACCTGACTAAATCCTGGCCAAATCCTGGCTAAACCAGGTGTTGCCGCATATCACTCTAGACGTCCTAGGGTGAACCTGTCTTTCCCATCTTAGACTACCGGGGACTACCGGGTCTCCAGAAAGGCCTGGCGCTATCCAGAAGCAAGCAGCAGCTGATCAGGCATCCCCACTCCGTTCAAAGTTCAAACAGGATGCTGTAGTTGCGAAACATTAACAGCGAGTATGATGAGGAGGAACGAATGCCACCTGGTTCCATGCTGAGTCGGATAAAGGATCTCGCTGCTAGTCTTGCCCCTCGCCTGATTGAAATTCGTCGCCACCTTCACAGCAATCCAGAGCTGAGCGGGCAGGAATATAAGACAGCGGCCTACGTGGCGGGTGTGCTCTCCTCCTGCGGCCTGCATGTCCAGGAGCTAGTGGGCAAAACCGGCGTCGTTGCAGACTTGAAGGGAACCGGAGTAGACAAGCGGCTGCTGGCGATTCGCACCGATATGGACGGCCTGCCCATCCAGGAACGCACCGGACTCGACTTTGCTTCCCAGCAGCCCGGTATCATGCATGCCTGTGGCCATGATGTCCATACCACGGTGGGTCTGGGTACGGCGATGATCCTGTCGCAGCTGGGAGCGCCTCTGTCCGGCACGGTGCGGTTTCTGTTTCAACCCGCCGAGGAAACGGCCCAGGGTGCGGGCTGGATGATTCGGGACGGAGCGATGCACCAGGTCAGCGCGATTCTGGGCGTCCACGCCTTCCCGACGATTCCGGGCGGGTCGGTTGGGGTTCGCTATGGGGCCTTGACTGCCGCTGCTGACGATCTAGAACTGGTGATCACGGGCGAGTCGGGGCATGGGGCTCGGCCCCACGAAGCGATTGACGCCATCTGGATCGCGGCTCAGGTCGTCACGACCCTCCAGCAAGCAATCAGCCGCACCCACAATCCCCTGCGTCCGGTAGTATTGACCATTGGCCAGATTCAGGGCGGACGCGCTCCCAACGTGATTGCCGATCAGGTGCGGATGCTGGGCACCGTGCGGTCGCTGCACCCGGAAACCAGCGCTGCACTGCCAAACTGGATCGAAGGAATTGTGGCCAGCGTCTGCCAGATGTATGGCGCTAGATACGAAATGAAATACCGGCGGGGCGTGCCCTCGGTGCAAAACGACCCGGTTTTGACCCAGATTACCGAGTCCGCTGCCGCTGAAGCCTGGGGCCAAGAGCAGGTCGAAATTCTGCTGGAGCCCTCCCTGGGCGCAGAGGATTTTTCCCTTTACCTGAACCACGCCCCCGGCACGATGTTTCGTCTGGGCGTAGCCTTCCCAGACCAGCCCAACTATCCGCTACACCATCCCCAGTTCCATGTCAACGAAGCTGCGATTGTCACAGGAGTCGTGACGATGGCCTATTCGGTCTGGAAGTACTGGGAGAGTGGGGATGGGGAGATAGGGAGATAGAGAGTCTGGAGAGTCGTTCTACGGTCTATTAAGTCAGCTGCTTAAGTCATCTGTACTTGAGCTATGCCGGTTTCCCAACCAGTCTCCAACCAGTTCCCAGACAGTTCCCAAACAGTATTGATTGAATTCCCCCAACCCATAACCAGCAGGCCAAACAGACCTACTCCCCATCTCCTCACCGCCCCATCTCCCCACCTCCTCACTCCCTCACCCGATGCACCATCGTCGCACTCGCCTGGGCCGTGGGAAACACCACCAGTTCGCTGATGTTGACGTGGGCCGGACGGGTGACGCAAAACAGCACGACTTCGGCCACATCACGGGCCGTCAGGGGAGTCACGCCCTGGTATACGGCCTTGGCGCGAGCCTCATCGTCGTGGAACCGCACCTGGCTAAACTCGGTTTCCACCATGCCCGGATCAACCGAGCTGACCCGCACGGGCGTACCCAGCAGATCCATCCGCAGCCCCTCCGAGAGGGCACGCACCGCTGCCTTGGTGGCGCAGTAGACGCTGCCGCCGGGATAGGTCTGGTGTCCGGCAATCGAGCCGATGTTGACGACATGGCCCCGGCTCCGGCGCACCATAGCAGGCACGAGGGTACGGCTGACATAGAGCAGACCCTTGACGTTGGTGTCGATCATCTCCTCCCAGTCCTGAACTTCGGCCTCATAGAGCTTGTCCAGCCCCCGGCTGAGGCCCGCATTGTTGATCAACACATCCACCTCGGCCCAGTCGGCAGGCAGCTGTAAACCAGACTCAACCTGGGCTCGGTCGCAGACATCGAGCTGGAGCAACAGAGTTTCGGTATGAAACGGCTTCAGGGCAGCGGCAAGCTGTTCCAGACGCTCCAACCTGCGAGCCGCCAGAATTAATCGGGCTCCGGCCTCAGCAAACAATTCGGCGCAGGCAGCACCAATGCCGCTGCTGGCTCCGGTGATTAGGATGGTTTGGTTTTGGAGTGAGGGCATGGGGAGGTGGGGAGGTGGGGAGGTGGGGAGGTGGATTTGTCGGGGCTTTTGCCGAGGCTATGGTTTTCAGGATAGGGGGCTGGGAAGGGAACTGAGCAATTTTGGTTCTTCCAGAATTGCCGTGGTTGCCACTAGATATGGAATTTAGTCATTTCCAGGAGATGAACCGCTTCAGGTTGAACCAAAGCGTTCATAGCCCCGCAGATCGAGGGTTAAGCGCTGAAAAATCCGTTTGACA
>JBJTUI010000085.1:0-3187 GCA_046080625.1 Elainella sp.
AGCTACCAGTATCTTTCATTGAAGTCTCCTTGATCCGAACACTCAGATTGTTCGGGTTGAAGAGACTTTTCCTCAGACTCCCGGAACTGTCAAACTGTGGGAGTCCCCCAGCAGAGCTGGGGGGTTACCCAGGGTACTTATACTTTGAGGTATATTAAAGAACCATTCTTGAGAACGTAGGAAGCTACCGATATAGAACCAGTGGGGTGAAGCTAATTCCCTGGATTGATTCCTTCTACATAGTTGACTATTGGTTAAGTAGAGCCCTGTGTTTATCTACCTGCACGGTTTTTCTTCTAGTCCCCACTCCACCAAGGCCGAATATTTGCGGCAGCAGTTTTTGCGACAGTCACAGCAGATCTACATCCCGGATTTGAACCAGGGAGACTTTTTCCATCTCAGCCTGAGTCGGCAAATTCAGCAGGTGAAGGCGCTGCTGTCCCCTGAGCCAGACGCTGAGGTTGGTGAAGCCGTAACGCTGATTGGCTCCAGTTTTGGCGGTTTAACAGCAGCCTGGCTGGGCGAAATCTGTCCGCAGGTAGACCGCTTAGTTTTGCTGGCTCCGGCCTTCCAATTTCTGGATCATTGGCTGCCGCGCCTGGGAACAGCTCAAATACAGGCATGGCAAACTACCGGCTCAATGCTGACTTACCACTACAGCGCCAAACAGTCGCTGCCTCTGGGTTATCAGTTTGTCACTGATCTGGCCCAGTATGACGAGAACCTGCTCCAGCGTCCGCTGCCCACGCTGATTCTACACGGGCGACAGGACGACGTGATTCCGATCCAGGCCAGCCGCGATTTTGCCACGACTCGGCCCTGGGTAAAGCTAATTGAGCTGGACAGCGATCATGCTCTGGTAGATGTGCAGGCCGAGATCTGGCAGATGATTTGTGCCTTCTGCCAAATCAATTCGGGTTAATGCCAATTTTCTATGGGCCAGAAGGGCGTGGGGACGGAACCCTCTTGACGCCCTTTTGTTTTGTGCAACTTCACAAAGAATTGGTATAAGGTAGAGCCCAGGGGGTTTACCTGAGTTGGCCTCTCTCCAGCTTGAAGCATTGACCAGTTTGGACACCGCTTACGTTCTTGCAGAGAGTTGCTCTAGATTCACCGAGGTAGATCAACGTACTGTTATGCCAATCGACTGGAAAATTCGCCTGCTCGACTGGCTGCTGCGTCGCAATCAGCCAATTTATCACCTCAGTCTGGAAGAACTTCACCAACTGCCCCTCACGCCGATTCCGGGCTGGATCACGCGCCTGCTGTTTGGGCAGAAAATTGCGCTGCCGCAGGTGACAGACCGGACAATTCCCGGTCGGCAGGGCGATATCCCAATCCGGCTCTATCATCCATCGCTGCAACCCAATCTGCCGCTGCTGCTGTTTTTTCACGGGGGCGGCTGGGTGGCGGGCAATTTTCAGACCCATGACAGCCTCTGTCGGCGCTTGGCTCACGATACAGGCGCAATCGTTCTGGCTGTGGAGTATCGCCTCGCGCCCTGGTTTAAATATCCTGCTGCTCTAGACGACTGTGAAGACGTACTGCTTTGGGCAGCTCAAGCAGATTCAACAATTGGTGCAGCAGGCCCAATTCTGGTAATTGGCGACAGCGCGGGTGGCAACCTGGCGACTGCCCTTTGCCTGAGACAGCGCAGTCGAGATGGGCAAAGTTCATCCAGCTCAGCCCCCATTGCCGCCCAGATTCTGCTCTATCCAGTTACGGACGGCACCTTGAGCCAACCCAGCATGAGCCGCTACGCCAACGCGCCGCTGCTGACAAAACCGATGATGCAGTTCTATGTGCAGCACTATGCCCGCACCGAGTCCGACTGCCGCCAGCCCGAGTTTTCGCCCCTGCTGGCTGAGGACTTGAGCCATCTGCCGCCAGCCCTGATTATTACTGCCGAATATGACCCGCTCTGTGACGACGGCCAGCACTACGCCGAGCGCCTGCGCGCCGCAGGTAATTCGGTCCAGACGACTGACTATGCTGGCATGGTGCATGGGTTTATGAGCTTCCCGCCCTTTTGTCGGGGTGCTCTACCCGCTTTTGCCGAGATAGCGACCTTTGTGCGGCAGTTCACCGGGTAGGAGATGTTAGCGCTCCTGCTGCTGCTCGAACCAGTGGCGCAGTTTCTTACCCCAGTTTTGGTCGAGCTGCTCATCTATAAAATCACCGGCCTCTTCTACGGCGTTTTCCAGCTTGGGGCCAAACACCTCCACCAGCGGGTCGCCAACCACCCTCACGACCAGTCCGCTGACAATCGCGATCAGCAGCAGACCCAGCCAACCAGAAGGTTTGCCGGTTTTTTCGAGTCGAGTAGTCTTCTGGTCAGTTTTTTGCATAGGGCCGTGGCGAAATTCATCAGGGGCGACGGTTATGGTAACACAGCCTGCCGGTCTTGCCTGGGGTGTCCTGGGCCAGAACTGCTGCTGGATCAAAGTCAGCAGCCCCAAAGCAGAAGTGATAGGATGCCGATTAAACTGCAATTGCAGCATCAAATTGGTGGTATTCCTGGTGGCAACCATCAAGCCGCGAACAGGATGCGAGCAATGGGATAGGCAGGTAGGAGGTTAAGGCAAATTGTATGAAATGGAAATGGCGCTTGATTTGGTTTGGTGGGCTGCTGCTGCTCTGGCTACTCTGTAGCGGTGTCGCGCTGGCGGCAGAAGATAGCAACAGTCCTCTAGCCAGCCGGATTGCGGCTTTCCCAGACTGGCAGGGCAAACCGGCACTTCAGGCTGTGGGCAAGCAGGATCTGGTCTATCCCGACTGGTTTGCCGGAGACTGGGCTGTCACGACGACTCTGGTCGATCTGGTTGCGCCTCTAGCCCCCGATCTGGCCACGCCTGGGTTTGAAAGCAACCGGCAATTTCTCAACCAGCCGATTCAGTTTCAGGTGCGGTTTGTTGAGCGACCCGCAGAGAGTTTTCCCCTCTGGAAGCCTGCCCAGCAGCTCGTCTCAGACCGGGCCTACAACGGCACCCAGCTCGCTAAGGCCTATCTGGGCGACCGGGCCGTCCTAGCCGTCAAGGTTGACCCAACCAATCCTAACCGCCAGATTACCCTGCTCAAAGGCGACCGGCAGCTGGTTTCTACGGTGACGGGACGGGTGACGGAAGCGCCCGATTCCGGTCAGTTCATCACCAGCGAATTTTTCCAGCAGGAGTTTCGCGGGACGCCC
>JBJTUI010000086.1:0-19138 GCA_046080625.1 Elainella sp.
AGATAGAGGGCCACCGTGGTTTTGCCGTCGCCCGGTTCGGCAGAGCAGACCATCAGGGAACGAATCGGCGGGTCGGCCAGCCGAATATTGGAAAACAGGTCGCTAAACGCTTCCCGGAACGACGCCGTTTCCAGACGACTGTCTTCGATCTCGCCAACTGGCCCAAACGAAGGAAAATCAAGCGACTGTTTGGCACCGCGCGAAAAAGGAATGACGCCCACCAGAGGCAGCTTAATGGCCTCCTGGATATCTTCAACCGTATAGAAGACGTTGCGGTAGCGCTCGAGCAGCAGGGCCAGCAGGGTGCCCAGCAGCAGACCTAGCGCGGCTCCAGCAATCATCAGGTTGGAGGCTCGGGTTGGTTCAGGCAGGAAGTTGCCGTTAGCGTCACGGGGAATCAGCGGGGCCGAAGACAACTGCCAGGGTTGCTGAGTCTGGGCAGCCTCCAGCCGCAGGGTTTCCCGCTGGGTTTGGAGCCGGTTTAGGGTCTGGGTGGCGATTTCCAGCTGACGGGTCAGGTCGGCATATTGGCGAGCCACTGCCGGGAACTGGTTCAACCGGCCTTCAAAGCTCTGGCGGTCGGTCGAAATTTGGCGGCTGCGGGCCTCCAAAACGCGGATCTGGTTACCTGCGGTCACGAGTTGACCGATTAAATCTAGCCGGATGGAGTTCTGGTAGGCCTGGATCTGCGGGCTAGAAGAGCCGCCGGGTAGGCTCTGGCCAATCACCTGCTGCGCCCGTTGGGTCAATAGCTCCGTGGCATTTCTTTGCCGTTCCCGCAGCGAACGCACCACCGGGCTGTCTTCGTTAAAGCGAGCCAGTTCGGTGGCCAGCTCAGTTTCAATCGTCACCAGGTTCTCCCGCAGGGCCGTGTAGCTCGGATCTTCGCTGAGGGCAGAAGCCGCAATCGCTTCTTCAGGTGAGAGCTGGAGCTGGTTGCGCAGATTTTCGTAAAGGGTGCGCTGTTCCCGCAGCTCCCGGTCAGTTGTGAGCTGGTCGGTATTGATCGTGTTGATCGTTTCGGAGAGCTGGCCGCCCTGTCCTTCCGGATCGATCAGGTCATACTGCTGCTGGAGCTGCTGGATCTGATCTTGCAGCCGATCGACCTGCTGTTGGGCTCCGGGCAGCTGGTCGTCAATGAACCGGATGCCCTCACCATATTGGGTTTTGCGCTCTTCTAAGCTGTAGTCGAGGTAGTTGTCGGCTGTGACTTGCAGGACTTTCTGAACCAGGCTCGGGTCCTGGCCTTCGAAGGTGACCTGAATAATCCGGGTGGGGTCAGGCGTATTTTCGCGCTGCAGCCGTTCTACAACCAGACCCTGCCGCAACTGCTCGTAGGTGAACTGGGGGTATTCGGCCTTCACCTCCTGCACGATCTGATCCAGCCGACTGGGGCTTTGCAGAATTTCGATTTGGGTGGGGTAGTCCAACCGGAAGGCGTCAATGCTGGGGACGCCGCCGCCGTCTGTGCGCGTTACCGTACTGGGGTCAGCAGCGCGGGCGGCATTGGTGATCGGCTCAACCTGGAGCTGGAAGTTGCCGCGATAGACGGGCCTGATCCGCATGGCCTGATAGCTGGCGGCCACCGCCACGATGGTGGCAATCCCGGCAATCAGCAGAGCCTGGCGCTGAATCGTTCGCCCCAGGGATTTCAAGTTCAGCCCTCGGTTCGGAGAAGTATCCAGCTCGTCTAAATCCGACGGAGCCAGCTGCACAACTGGTCGATTGCGCACAAGGGGCGCTGGGGCTTGAGCAGTTTGTTCAATCTCCATGGTGACCTCTGTAGCTTAACTGACCCGACTGTGAAACCCGATTAAAGCTGGCTGGCTGCCCGAATAATACTTCAACACCCTGCAACGATTTGGACTGGTTCGCTTGGCCCGTCTTTCTTTGGCCCACTCGTTTCTTGCTGGCCCGTCCTTCTCTGACTCGTTCTTCTCTGGCTCGTCCTTCTCTGGCTCGTTCTTCTCTGGCTCGTCTTTCTATAGTATCGGTGCTCGGTGCGAATCGCGCCTGCATCTTGATCTGCCCTGCCTTGCTTAAATTTGCTGTTTGTTTGCCCTGGTGTCAACCTTTGAACGGCGCAACCATCAAGCTGCTCAGATTCAGTGAAGACCCAGGCCAAGACCCGTTTCAAAAGCCCGCAGGTTAATCCCCCCCCAGGCCATCCACAATATCTACGACGCCGAAGATCGAATCAAAAATGCCAAAGAATCGTTCCACCGGCTCTAGAACCGTATTCAGATTTTCTGAGAACACCGTTGCCCCATTGCGGCTGACGATAATCGTGTCGTAGTCCCGCAGGGCCGGGTTGGTAGCTTCGTTGATGCCTGCCGCTAAGTCAACCTTGATCAAGCGACGGCTGGCAGTACCGTTGGAATTGAGCCGCACTAACTCCACTTCGCTGGTGCGAGCCGTGGGCCTCAGGAAGCCGCCTGCCGTCATCAAAGCCTGGTTCAGCGGTGTATTCGGGGTCACTTCTACCACGCCCGGCGTCGGCACCTGTCCAATCACGTTCACCCGAATCGTGGCAGGCGAGAAGTTGGCCGCTCCAATCACTAGAGCTTCGCTGTCGTTCAGGGTGGTGGCGGTTGGAATGACTAGCGTGTCCCGGTCGCGCAGCCGGATATCCTGGTTCAGTTCGCCTGTGCGCAGCAGCTCCCACAGGTTGACATCGATCAATTCCAGCGACCCGTCGGCCAAAGGACGCCGCACCTGCACGCGCCGCAGGTCAGCAAACTGGGTCAAGCCTCCTGCCGTTTGAATCGCCTTCGTGACCGTGGGCCACTGGTTAGCCACACCGCCGCCCGTCGCGGCCCCGTCGATCAAGATCCGGTTGTCGGTGGCTCCTTCGGGGCTGATTACATAGGCTCCGGGGCGTTTGATCTCACCGGCAACGCTGATTCGCAGCGAGCGGGTTGTGACCAGACTCGCCGTAATCAAGGGGTTACGGACAAACGGTGCATAGGCCTGGGTGATTACCTGCTCGGCCTGAACCAGGGATAGTCCTTGCACCCGGACCACACCAGCCCAATTCAGGTTAATGGTGCCATCCAGTTGAACAATGTAACGACCCGCGGTTGCGCCGCTCAATTCGGGGACATCAAAAATGTTGAGTTCAATCTGGTCGCCCGGACCCAGGGTGTAGGCTTCTTCGAAGGGAAACGCAGAAGTGGGCGGCGGCACGATTGTGCGATTGGGGGTGGCTGGGGTCAGGATGACGCTACGCCGGGGCGCGACGGGCTGACTGCCAGTGGAGCCTGCTGCCGGAGCTGTCCCAAGCGTTTGCTGAGCAACGGGTGCGGCTGGCGCGGCTATCGGAGGGGCTGGGACCTCGGCTCGGCTGACTGCTGTTCCGGCCAGGAGGGCCGATGACGACAGGGCTAGCGCTGACACAAAGGTGCGAAGGGGCTGTGCGGGGATGACAGGTTGAACCTGGTTGGCAATTCGGCTCATCGGGATTATCTGACAGTCCTAACTACTTGAGTCAACATGAAAAGCTGGGGAACTTGACCAGGGAACGGGAAATAAATCGGGACATTCGAATCTGCAAAAGTGCGTTGTCTTCCTGTTCTAACCCTTAAACGACTGATCCGGAAGTCCCCAAGATTAATCCAAGCGCACAAATCTCACAGGCCGATAGGTAATTCAAACTGATTCACAAATAGCTTAATCTGGGCCATTTGTCTAATTTTGGAGACAAATGCCGCCCTTTGAACCGATAGAAGCGGTCTTGTTCTATGGCCTTGCTCTAACGGTTGGGGACTTGTGCAGGCTACCGGAAAATACTCGCTGCTCCGTGATCGCGACCATAGAATGGCGATCTCAGGCCCGCAGTTCATCGTTTAGCCTATCATCCGACCTCAACTCGCCTAGCATTAACTAGGCCAGGGTTGCCCAGATGATCTCATTCAGATGACCTCAGATGGCAAAACAGGGGCAGGGAGCTGGTTTAGCAGGCGGTTTTTGGATTCAGTTCTCTCAGATTCCGGTTTTTCTCCAGGATCTTTAAGACTGCCCTGGTTCTGGCTTGATTAGCTTTCTGATTGCCCTGTAGACTCTAGCCAAGCTCCCATCAAAACTACCACAAGATCTGGAGCAGCTTTTGCTGAAATGGCGGCCTGGGGCAGGTCTTTACCGAAACCAAACGGCCCTTCGCCAAATCTTTGTATTGATCTTTGTACGGGTTCAGTTGGGCTAGACCAGATCTGTCTGATCCATGCTCTACAGGTGGGGGTTCAGTTCCCCGCTCTAGTCGCTAGAGTAGGAGAGCCCGAGTCCGCAGGGCAGGGGCGGCAGACCACCGTTAGCCAGGTTAGCATTGGCCAGATCAGCAACAGATATAGCAGCAGGTATGGTGCAGCTTTCTCAGCAAATAACTCAGTCGGGTAATCAGCCAATCAGGCAGCCAATCAGGCCACCGCAGACCCAATCCACTGGCCAGATTCCCGAATCATTTTTGGCAGCGATTCGGCGGTTCCTGCCGGAAACAGCAGGCGAGAGGGCAGGGCAGACGGCGGCCCAACTGCTTTGGCAGCGCGGCATTCGGCAGGTTGATCGGCTGAATGGATTTCTCGATCCATCGCAGTATCAGCCCGCCAGTCCCTGGGAGTTTGGCCCCGAGATGCAGCTAGCCTTGTCTCGGTTGCAACAAGCCTACGCAAATCAAGAAAAGCTGGCAATTTGGGGCGATTTCGATACGGATGGCATCACCGCCACGGCAGTGCTCTGGGAGGGGCTGGGAGCCTTCTTTGGGCCGGAGCAGCTCACCTACTGGATTCCCAACCGGCTGACCGCGGGCCACGGCCTCTCTCGGGCTGGGCTAGAACAGCTGGCAAGTCAGGGTTACCGGTTGATCGTGACGGGCGATACGGGCAGCAGCCGGGCTGAGCTGGAGCTGGCCCACGGTCTGGGCTTTGACCTGATTGTCACCGACCACCACCGGCTGCCCGCAGGCTGGCCAGAGCGCCCTCCGGTTTGCGCCCTGCTGAATCCGCTCATCCTGCCCCCCGAGCATCCGCTAGCTCACCTGTCGGGTGTGGCCGTGGCCTACAAGCTGATCGAAGCCCTCTACGACACCCTGCCTGAGCCGCGCCAGCCCCTGAGCGATCTGCTCGACCTGGTTGCGATTGGGCTGATTGCCGACTTAGTGGAGCTGAAGGGCAACTGTCGCTATCTCGCCCAAATTGGCATCGCCAGACTGCGCCGCAATCAGGGGCCAAATCCGCCCCGTCCAGGCATTGCCAAACTGCTGGAGCTTTGCCGCAAAACCGGCGATCGGCCCACCGACGTTTCGTTTGGTCTGGCCCCCCGGATCAACGCGATCAGCCGCATCTATGGGGAAGCCCAGATCGGGGTTGAGCTTTTAACCAGCCGCAACCCGCAACGCTGTCAGGAACTGGCCCAGACTGCCGAACTGGCCAACGCTCGCCGCCGCGTTCTGCAACGCCGCCTCACCGAGCAGGTCAACCAGCAGCTAGCCGAGATCGATCTATCCACTACGGCGGTGATTGTGCTGAGCGATCCACAGTGGGAGATTGGTTTGCTGGGGCCAGTGGCAGGCCAGATTGCCCAGACCACAGGACGCCCGACGATTTTGCTCAGTTCCAACGAAGCGACAGGACTAGCTCAGGGCTCTGCCCGGTCGGTCGGATCGATCAACCTCTACGATCTGCTGCAACAGCAGGCCCATCTGCTGGAGCGGTTTGGTGGGCATCCCCTGGCGGCAGGGCTGTCCCTGCCCGTCGAGAATATTTCGTCGCTGCGGCAGGTGCTCAACCAGCAGGTGCGAGCCCTGGGACAGTCCGTAGAGCCAGGACTTCAGGCGGATTGCACCGTTACCGTAGCCGACCTGGGCCAGGCTTTGTTTCAAGAGCTGAAGCTGCTGGAACCCTACGGCATGGGCAACCCGGTTCCAAAACTGCTGATCAAAAACGCCTGGTTTAGCCAGTCCTGGCATCACAAGCTGCGCGATCTGACGGGCCGCAAGCTGGAATATGTCAAGACCGAATTTGAGCTGCGCGACGAGTCCTGTAGTCTGGGGTTTCCGGGCGTCTGGTGGGGCCACTACAAAGAGGAACTGCCGACCGGCGTTTGTGATGTGCTGGTCGAGCTCGACTTCAACAGCTATACCGATTCTCGCCGGGTACCGCGCTATGAAGTCCGCCTGGTTGCCTGGCAGCCTGCCCCTGAGTTGCCACCGAACGGACAATTCGACGAGCAATTGGCCGAGCCAGCAGAGGAGCGACTGGACTGGCCGCCCAACTGGCTGCTGGACTGGCGTAATCAGGCCCAGCCGGTTCCATCCCAGGCCGATCTGCTGCTGTTAACCGCTTGCCCAACCTGCTGGGAAGACCTCCAGGACTGGGCAGCCCAGGCTCGCCAAACCCAACAGAGGCTAGCACTCGCCTATGGGGCTGCTGACCTGAAGCCAGCCCGTCAGATTTGGCAGGCGTTAGTCAACCTGGCCCAAACCCTGAGTCAGACGGGTCAATCGGTAGCCTGGGCTGACCTACAGGTCGAGCTGGATTTGAGCAAACTGTCTCTAGAGGCCGGTTTGGCGGCGCTCCGGCAGGCAGGGTTTCGGGTCACGAGCAGCGACGATGCCCTGACCCTGGCAAGCAGTTCAGTCCAACCGGAAGAAGATTCAAACGGGGACTCGGAAGCCCTGACCCATTTTCTCAGGGTCGTCAATCAGGAGCAGTTTATGCGCCGCTACTTCTGCCAAGCGCCCCTCGCGGTTCTGCAAACGGCCCTAGAGCAGCATTGACCTCAAGGAAGTTTGGCTCACAGCAGCCTAATCAAAAACGGGTAGCGGTAGGGATGGTTAGGGTTGGTCAACACCTTAACCACGGCGATCAGGGGCAGCACAAACGTGGCGATTCCCAGCAAAACCAGGAGCGGAAACCCGATTAGCACGAAAATCAGCAGGGAGAAAATGGCCGCGTAGATGTAGGTATTGATGTGGAAATTAAGGGATTCGCTAGCGTTGGCCTTGACGACCGGGTCCTGCGAAACCAGCAAGATCACAATCGGCACGGCAATCGAGACGAAGAGGGAGCTGAAGAAGATAGCGCCGTGGCTCAGGGCCGAAAGCAGCTTGCGCTTGCCCAAATCAAACTGTTCCAAGGAGTCGGCTGAAGCGTTGAACTGTTCTTCGGGCTGATTGTAGGGCTGCATTGGCAACTCTCGGCGTGAAGGGGTTTTCGTCCATCATAAGCATTGCTACGGCAGTTCGTCTTGCAAGAATTTCTCGGAGAGTTTAGGCTCAACGCATCCAAGGCACAAGAGTATCCGTATTCCCTTGTAAGTCCAGTTCAATAGTCATAGATCAACTAGAGCAACCCCGAAACAGTTGTCAAAACTGGCGATTGTATCAAAAGATGAAGAAGCTGGGTGAGTTCTGATCCCGAAAATCACAACGTTAGCGTTTAGGAGATGAAACATGGTTCAGGCCGCACCACAAGAATCAGAGAACCAAACTGCGACGGATCAGATTGCCCAGGCTGCTTTCAATCAGTCGATGAGTTCCGTGGGTGAAATTGTGGCGCGGCAGCGCGCTTTCTTCGAGACGGGCGCGACCCGGCCCCTCGGCTTTCGTCTGGCCCAGCTCAAAGCTCTGAAGCAGGCCGTTCAGGATTACCAGACCGAAATTCTGGCTGCTCTCAAGGCCGATTTGCATAAACCCGAGCTGGAAGCCTTCCTGACTGAGATTGGTGTCACCAAGGAAATCAACTACGCCCTGAAGCATCTGCCCCGCTGGGTCAAGCCCAAATCTGCCTCGATTCCCCTGGAGCAAATGCCTGCACAGGGCCGGATCTACCCGGAGCCTTTGGGCGTGGTTCTGATCATCGGACCCTGGAACTACCCGTTTCAGCTGATGATCTCACCGCTGGTGGGGGCAATTGCGGCAGGCAACTGCGCTCTGCTAAAGCCCTCGGAGCTGGCCCCCCAGACCTCGCAGGTAATCGCCAAGTTGGTGAAAGCCACGTTTGATCCGGCCTATGTCAGCGTTGTAGAAGGCGGCGTCGAGGTGAGTCAGGCGGTGTTGGCCGAGCGGTTTGACCACATTTTCTTTACCGGCGGCACGGCGATTGGCAAAAAGGTGATGGCGGCAGCGGCCAACCATCTGACGCCCGTAACGCTGGAGCTAGGCGGCAAAAGCCCCTGCATTGTGGATCGCGATATTCAGCTGGACTACACGGCTCGTCGCATCGTCTGGGGTAAGTTTCTTAACGCTGGCCAGACCTGCATTGCGCCCGACTATCTGCTGGTTGATCGCCGCGTTAAGCCCGCTCTGTTGACGGCGATGCGGCAGGCTGTTCAGGAGTTTTATGGCAGCGACCCGGCCCAAAGCCCCGACTATGCCCGAATCGTCAGCGACCGCCATTTCAGTCGCCTAACAAACCTGCTGAACGACGGCCAGCCGATTGTGGGCGGCCAGACCGAGGCCAGCCAGCGCTACATTGCCCCGACGATTCTCGATCAGGTGCCGCTGGAAGCCGCGATCATGCAGGAGGAAATCTTTGGTCCGATTCTGCCGGTCTTAGAGTACGAGAATCTGGCGGAAGCGATTGCCCTGATTCGGTCGAAATCGAAGCCGCTGGCCCTCTATATTTTTTCCCGCGACAAGGCGTTCCAGGATCGAGTCTTGCAGCAGACCAGCTCGGGCGGGGTTTGCATCAACGACACGATCATGCAGATTGCCCCTTCTAGCCTGCCGTTTGGCGGCGTCGGTGACAGCGGTATCGGCAGCTACCACGGCAAGGCCAGCTTCAACACCTTCTCCCACTTCAAGAGCGTCATGGTGAAAAACTTCTGGTTTGACATCAAATGGCGCTATGCCCCCTATGCGGGCAAGCTGGAGCTGTTCAAGCGGATTATTGGATAATAGGCTCTGGGATGAGGCCCAGTTGCTGATCCGGCTCATCGCCCAGTTCCTCCAGACTCCGGTACTGAGCATTAAATGGGTACTGAGTGAGCACTGAATGGGCATTGGATGTCGCTACTATTTCTACTGAAACCATGCTGAAATTCCTGCAATCCTGGCTGGGAGGCCGCCCTGAATCGGTTCTGGCCAACGTCGAAATCTATACCTGGCAGACCTGTCCCTACTGCATCCGGGCCAAACTGCTGCTGAAGTGGAAAGGCGTTAACTTCACGGAATACGAGATCGATGGGGACGGGGCCGCCCGCGTCAAAATGGCGGAACGGGCCAACGGTCGCCGCACCGTGCCGCAGATTTTTGTCAACAATCAGCATATCGGCGGCTGCGATGACCTCTATGCGCTGGATCGAGCAGGCCAGCTCGACCCGCTGTTGGCCCAAGCGCCCGCATGATCTCCCCAGCCAAGCTGCCCGAAATTCCACCGCCCGTCCTAAATCATCCGGACTACCTGCGCCACTACCGCTGGATGGTGGAAGCGATCAAACTGGCGGCAGCAGCGGGCGCGGCGGGCGAGGTGCCGGTGGGCGCGGTACTCGTGGACGGTACGGATCAGCTGATTGCCACGGGCGAAAACCGGCGCGAGCGAGACCATGACCCCACTGCCCATGCGGAAATTTTAGCGCTGCGGGCGGCAGGAGAGGCACTGGGCAGCTGGCGGCTAGAGGGCTGTAGGCTCTATGTCACCCTGGAACCCTGTCCCATGTGTAGCGGAGCGCTGATTCAGGCGCGGTTGGGACAGCTGGTTTACGGGGCAGACGACCCCAAGGCCGGGGCAATACGAACGGTGCTCAACCTGCCCGACAGTCCGGCTTCTAACCACCGACTGCCGGTGCTGGCCGGAATCCTGGAAGCCCCCTGTCGGCAGCAGCTCCAGGCCTGGTTTGCCGAACGGCGGCAGCGAGCTCACCTTAAGCCATCACCCCCGTGATGATCGACTGGGCCACGGTCTGCAAGCTAGTGCCAAAGGCCGGAACCAGCAGCAGCACCATCAACACAAACAGCGCCCAGCGGGTGCGCTGGAGGGCTTGCAGCGGTGGAATAATTTCGCAGATCACCTGAAAGCCATCGAGCGGCGGAATCGGCAGGAGGTTTAGCAGAAACAGAATCAGGTTGATTTGGGCGGCCATCAACAGCAGTTCGGGCTGGGCAAACCGCAGCAGCGCCACCGTTGTACTGAGCTTGTAGGCTTCGATCAGCAGAAACCCCAGGGCCAGATTGGCCAGTGGCCCGGCCACAAATACCAGAATGCTGCTGAGTTTGCCGAGGCGAAATTTGGTGGGATTGACTGGCATCTGGCCCCAGGCCAGTCCGGCTACGCAGAGAAAAATCAGCGATTGCCAGCTCATCAGGCGAACTGGATTGAGCGTCAGGTGTCCGCTGATACGCGGCGTGTCATCCCCTTGAGCCATAGCCATATAGCCGTGGGCCAGCTCATGCAGCATGACCGAGAAAATCACAATGGCAACGGTAGTAAAGAACTGGCCAGGATTGTCTAGCAGCTTATTGATGAACAGCATAGTTTCCTAGAAAGCGAAATTGCGGCAGATTATCCCCAAAGTTCCCAATACTGATATTAATGTATCAAAAATATAATCTTTAGATATTTATACGGTAATTACACAGAGATGGCATGCAGGGATAGACTGAAGCCTGTTTTTCGAGAAGTGGGCAACCTTGACGGCGGATTGCTGATTCCCTCTCCGCTGACCGAACATGCAAATCCGAACTGAACCGTACTTCTGCAAATTTGACCAGTAGGCGAGAATAAAACTGAGAATTGAAATGCTGTACTGCAGTTTGCTATCGCCATGCCTACCGGTTTTGAATCCAACCCGAGTGAATCTGCCGAATCTACTGCTGAGCCTGCTGTTGATCGAGCTTCTGTAGAGGCTCCAGCGGTTGAGCGAACCCCGGAATCTGTATCTGAATCCAGCACTGTGCAGGGTGCTCCCGCTCATCCGACGCAGGCAGAACCCAGGTTAGTTGAGCAAGAATCGGTGCAGGCGCAAACTCCAGTTGGCCAAACCCAAGTTAGCCAAACCCAGGTTGGTCAAACCCAAGCCAGCCCGACTCGGGACCAGGCGGGACAGCCGTTGCCCACTTCGCCACTGCAAGACCTCCACTTTAGCCGAGCCCGCTCCAGCATCAAGCAGACGCTGAATCGCTACATGCAGCAGGTCAAGTATCGCGGCAACCGCAGCACAGCCGCCACCGAGCTTCAGGCCGCCCTCAAAACCGACTGTGACCGGCTGACGGCAGATCTGGAAAAGCTAGATCAGGGGTTGGTTCGAATTGCCGTGTTTGGGCTGGTGAGTCGCGGCAAATCGGCGGTGATCAATGCCCTGCTTGGCCAGAAGCTGCTGCAAACCGGACCGCTGCACGGCGTCACCCAATATCCCCGTTCGGTTTACTGGACTGCTGCTGCGGGACAGATGCAGATCGAGCTGATCGACACACCGGGCCTAGACGAAGTAGGCGGCGAAAGCCGAGCCAGCATGGCCCAAACCGTAGCGCAGCAGGCCGATCTGATTCTGTTTGTGGTGGCAGGCGACATGACGCGCACCGAATATCAGGCGCTGACCCAGCTCCAGGCCAGCCACAAGCCGCTAATTCTGGTGTTTAACAAAACCGACCTCTACCCCAACCAGGACAAGCAGAGCATTTATCGCAAGCTAGAAACCCTGTTCGCGGCGGATAGCCTGTCGGCCAATCGGCCCCAGCTGGCTCCAGTCCTGGCTCCTGAGGATATTGTGATGGTGGCCGCCGAGCCAGCGGCCCTGGAAGTGCGGGTCGAGTGGGAAGATGGGCGAGTCACGCATGAGTGGGAGACGCCGCCGCCCCAGATTGAGCAGCTCAACCAAAAGCTCTGGGAAATTTTGCAGCGGGAAGGCAAATCCCTGCTGGCTTTGAACGCCCTGCGTCAGGCCCGCGACACCGAAGCCAACCTGGCCCAGAAAACCCTGAAGCTGCACCGAGCCGAGGCGGAAGACCTGATCTGGCAGTTTGCCAAGTGGAAATCCCTGGCGGTGGCGGCCAACCCGGTTGCGGTGCTGGATCTGCTGGGCGGAGCCGTCACCGATCTGATCATGATTCGCAATCTGGCCAACCTTTACGGTCTACCCATGACCAGCCACGAGGCCGGTAAACTGCTGCGGGCGATTCTCTGGAGTTCGGGCAGCCTGCTGGTGGGCGAGGTGGGCAGCGGCCTGCTGTTTGGGGCGGGCAAGAGCGCCGCAGCGGTGGCCAGCACCTTTGATACCGCCTCTGGAATCATGGCCTACGGAGCTGCGGCTGTGGCTCAGGCCAGTCTGGCGGGCTATGGTTCCTACCGAATCGGCAAAGCTACCCAGGTCTATCTAGAGCAGGGCTGTAGCTGGGGGCCGCAGGGCGCAGACACGGTGATTCAAGAGATTTTAGGCCAGGTGGATGCCGAAACCGTAATTCACCGGCTGCGCCGCGAGCTGCAAAACTCCTTTGATCCGGAGCGCAGCCGCCTCTAGCGCTTCAGCAGTCCCAGCACCCGATCTTTGGCCTGATTTAGAGCCGCTCCAATTCCACCTGATTGGAATTTGGACTGGGGCTCAACCGCCACCTGGATGTCATCGTCCTTGAATTCCTTCAGCCGGTAGCCAAATTCAAGCTGGCTCTGGTTCTTGCGTAATACCGGATAGAGCCGGAAGGCCGCCTCGCGCAAATCGGCCTGGTTGTCGAAAATCGCCTGGTTAATTTGGCTGGAGCGTTTTACGGCAATCACGCCGACCGGAAACCAATTCTTCTTGCCGCGAATTCGCAGGTAAACCTCGTAGTCTGGCAGCCCGTCCGTCTTCATCTTTTCGTACTGCTTGGCGGCTTCGGTGCGTTCGACAGCGCGCTTAGAGGGCTGAGGCTTGGGCTGGGTTTTACCAAATCCGAGGTTTGTAGGCATAAAACAGCATCTGTAAACTTAGTAAAAGTTTACATGATTTTAAGGAAATTCAGCTGGCTCCGATTAAACCTAGCTCAGGGTGCTGGTGGTTCTAGGAACCAAAGCGGTCGCGGTTGTGGGGCGTCGTGAAATCGAGGATTGGGCCTTGGGGGACGATGCGGGTGGGGTTCACCTTGGGGTGACTGATGTAGTAGTGGCGTTTGATATGGTCGAGGTTGCAGGTGTCGGCGACACCCGGCAGTTGGTAAATGTCGCGCAGGTAGCCCCAGAGGTTCGGGTAATCCAGGATGCGGCGCAAGTTGCATTTGAAGTGGCTGTAATAGACCGGGTCAAATCTAAGCAGGGTGGTAAACAGACAAATATCGGCCTCGGTTAGCTGGTTGCCGCAAAGGTAGCGCTGGCTGCCCAACACCTGCTCCCAGTGGTCGAGAGCCTCAAACAGCTGTGTGACCGCCTCGTCATAGGCCGCCTGTTTGGTAGCAAACCCAGCCCGGTAGACGCCGTTGTTGATCGGTTGATAGATGGCGTCGATGGTTTGGTCGATCTGGGCCTGGAGGGGACTGGGGTAGAGGTCTGGCTGTCCGGGAGCCACGGCGGCGAAGGCCGTATCCAGCATCCGAATAATTTCGCGCGACTCGTTGTTGACGATCGTTTGGGTCTGCCTGTCCCACAGCACCGGCACCGTCACCCGGCCCGTATAGTGCTGATCTGCCTTGATGTAAAGCTCCCAGAGGTAGCGGGCCTGATTCACTGTGTCAGGAATGCAGCCGGGGCCGTCCGAGAACTCCCAGCCATGCTCGCCGATCACCGGATCGACCACCGAAACCGAGATCGCGTCGGTCAAGCCCTTGAGCTGGCGCATGATCAGAGTGCGGTGGGCCCAGGGGCAGGCGAGCGAGACATAGAGGTGATAGCGGTTGGCCTCGGCCTGGTAGCCGCTGGAGCCATCTGCCGTGATCCAGTTGCGAAAGGTGGTCGAAGGCCGGACAAACTGGCCCTTGGCGTCCTCCTGCTGGCGGTCAGACACCCATTTCCCTTCTGTCAATACGCCTAAACCCATTGCTCTGTCCTCGCTGAATCTGGAGTTGGTTGCGTCACAGTACCAGCATTCTAGCGACTGCCTTCTAACTCAACTGACGTTCGACAGATTTTGGCAAGGATTCCGAATAATCAGCAGCTCAGCTAATCTGGCGCTGGTCGAGAAACTGGAGTTGCTGGTAGAGCATTTGAATTTGGGGCAGAGCCAGCTTTGCCTGGGCGGCCAGCCGCAGCGGATTGCCAAAAATTGCCTCTAGCTCCAGCGGACGCTGCTCGTCGTAGTCGATTTTCATGCTGGTGCGGTAGGGCTTCATGCTCTGGGTGTAGTCGAGCATGGTCTGGATGAATTCGGGCGAAATTCGGCGGTCGGGCTGGGGTTCGGGGCTGAGCGCTTGTAGCGTGGCGGCGGCGGCTTGCAGCACTTCCTGCATCAGCGAGGTGGCCAGATCGCGAGCCGCAGGATTGGCCATGATTTCTGCCGTGGTGGCGTTTAGCACTACCGAAAGGCCGTTGAACGGAATGTTCCAGACTAGCTTCTTCCAGCGGGCCAAAAACAGATCTGGGGCGGTTTCAATGGCGATTCCGGCCTGCTGAAAGTCTGCCGCGATCTGCTGCATCCGGGGCGTGATGCCACAGGGCTGGTAAATCTGGCCCGTAGCCGCGTCGGCAGCATAGTCGCCCAACGTGATCTGGCCGTAATCTACATGCCGGATCTGGCCGGGGCCAATCTTGTTGGAGCAGAGAAAACAGAGGCCGCCCATCACCCGCTCAGGACCGACGATTTCGGCAACGGCAGGCTCAATGCCCAAACCGTTCTGTAACACCAGCACCACGCCATGCGGGGCGACCAGATTGGCTAAGAGTTCCGGGAGCAGCTGGTTATGGGTAGTCTTGAGCGCCACGATTACAACATCACAGTGCGGCATTTGCTGGACCGCAGCATAGGCCCGCACCTGGGGTAGGGTGAAGTCACCGTCCACCGATTCCACGATCAGCCCCCGCTGCTTTACCGTCTCTTAGTCGCGATTCAGCAAAAAATGGACTTCCAGACCCGCCTGCTGGAGCTTAGCGCCATAGAAGCCGCCGAGGGCTCCGGTGCCCAGAACGGCATAGCGACGAGTATCGGGTAAAGTCAGATTGGGGAAAGTCAGATCGGATAAAGCCAAATCAGGTCGAGTCATGGCAGGAGCGCGGTTCTAGAAATTAACCGACCCTAGCATGGCACGAGATGCGTCCTGGGGGAGATTGTTCAGCATTGGATTTCTGGCAGTCTAAATGCAGCAGTTTGCCTTTAATCTTGAGTGAGCAGGGCAGCAGTAGTCAGCAGAGCAACAGCACAAGTCAACAGGAGCAGACAGAACGATGATTAAATCCTGGATGGTGATTGGCGGCGTTGCCCTGCTGCTGGCCCTGATCGGAGGCAGCATTGTTCCACCCAAGGGCGTGCAGTGGTTTAAGCGACTCCAGCGGCCCCGCTGGCTCACCTTTGAAAAGCTGATTCCGGTGATCTGGACGTTTGTGCTGACCTGTGGGGTGTGGTCGGCGGTTCAAGTCTGGAAGCAAGACCCCGGCAGTTCCAGAACCTGGGCGCTGATGGCAGGCTATGTGCTGCTGGAGCTGGCGATCCTGGCCTATAACCCGACAATGCTGGTGGCCCGCAGCCTCAAGGCCGGTACGATTGTGGGAGCAATTGGATTTGCGATCGGGCTGGTGCTGGCGGTGGCGGTGGCGCAGGTGGCGGGCAACACGGCCCTGTTTCTAGTGCCGTTTTTGCTCTGGAGTCCGATTGGCACCTACACGACTTGGGCCATGCTGAAGCTAAACCCCAGCGAAGCCTGAACCACTGACGGGCAAGTTTTCGGTTGAGTTTCTGTGAAAATCGCTGAGATTGCAGCGCAAAATTTAAACTTGGATCTAAGATCTGTAACCGAAGTAGGCGAACTGCCAGCTGGTTATTGGCTCTAGGAGAATGTTCATGCTGCGTCATCGGAAACCTGTGGCTCGACCGATTCATCAAATCTTGGCTCTATCTGTGCTGTTGTTGCTCGCGAGCTGCTCAGACAGCAAAGTTTCCCAATGCAGCAAGCTGATCGAAATCGCGAATCAGGCTGTAACGGGCGTGCGGACGGTGTCGGAAAATCCGCAGCCCGACAATATCGACTCGATGAACAAAATTGCTGACGTGGCCAACAAAGCCAAGGCCGATATGTCGGCGCTCCAGCTCTCTGATCCGAAGCTCCAGGACTACCAGACCCGGTTCGTCACCATGTATACGGACACCAACCAGGCGACCCGCGATCTCGTCAAGGCAGCTGAAGCCAAAGACGCTCAGGCAGCCCAGCAGGCGTTTGACGCACTCAAAACCGCGACAGCCCAGGAAGGCCCGCTGGTGAATGAGGTGAATGGCTATTGTGAAGTTCAGCCTGCCCCGGCTCCCGACACCGAAGCCAGCCCCAGTCCCACCAGTTCCCCCTCGCCCTAGCCGGTTGAGCCTGCGATTTAGGCAATGTCATCTAACAGTGTCAGTTGACTAAGGAGTCTTGTAAAAATAACCTGAGCAGGCAAGGGGCTTAAGCCCCTTGTTCAAGCCAGTAGACCGATCCAGGTGATCAACTTATTCGTACAAGCTGCCTAAGGTCACAATAAGGCCATACTGAAACCACTAGAGCTGCCGACAGTCTCTCGGTTGATCTGTCGCGAATGAATCGGCAAACGGCTACTCGCTCAACATGAGCCCCAGCCCAAACCCGGATGCACGGATGCAAAATTTCAAACCTAAATCACAGAAGCTTAAAAAGCGGGTGAGGGGAATCGAACCCCTATTAATTGCTTGGAAGGCAATAGTTTTACCACTAAACTACACCCGCGCTAGAGCGCACCTGTACTAGGTTACCATTTCCAGAATCTTGTGACAAGTGGCTAAACAGCGGCCCAACTCTGCCCAGCAATTGCCACTGGCCCAGTTATTGTGCTACTATTAGAACCTATGAGCAAGGGCTTGTAGCTCAGTGGACTAGAGCACGTGGCTACGGACCACGGTGTCGGGGGTTCGAATCCCTCCTAGCCCGTTTAGTGGATCTATAGTTCCTTTAATTTATAGATTAAATAGAGACGGCAGGTTTTAATCGACCTGCCGTTTTTGCCGTGACGGGGCTGCTGTGGGGCGGCAGGGGAAGAAACTACTCCTGCACAGCATACAGATCACGCCCTCGCCCCAGCGCATAGCGCCAGGAACAGGCCAACCCTTTGCTCGACCGGGTGAAAAACACCAGAATGGCAACAACACCCAAACCAACACAGAGGCCAAAAATTCCCCGGTAGCCGATCTGGGTAGCCACCAGACCCAGGATCGGGCCAGCCAGGGCAATCCCGACATCGAAGCCAATCATACAGACGCCGAACATGCGTCCGCGCTCGTGGGACTGGGAGCGGTCGGCCATCAGGGCCGCCATCATGGGAATCAGAGTCCCAGAACCCGCGCCCTCAATTGCGCCAGCCAGCAGGAAGGCGGCAGCACTGTGGGCCTGCCACAGTATGGCCATGGAGAGTGTATAAAACAACAGGCTAAGACTGATGAACGGGCCGCGTCCGTAGCGATCTGAAGCAGGGCCAGCCACCAAGCGAATCAGAAAACTGGCGATTGCAGCAGCAGTATAGAATAGCCCCGTATTGAGCGACACCCCGGCCTCTTTGATGTAGAGCGGCACAAAGGTGCTGAGGGTGCCAAACGTCAGGCCAATCAGCAGCAGAATCAGGGCCGGAATGCGAACGCGCGGGTCTAGCAGCAGCGACCAGAACTGGCTGGAGGGCTGAACCTGGTTCGCCTTCACCATGTTCGACTCCTGTACCTGGGCGGTACAGAGCAGACCCACCGCCCCCATCCCGGCAGACATCAGGAACATCGGCCCGAAGCCAAACCATTCCTGCACATAGCCGCCCAGAGCTGGACCCAGGGCCATGCCGGTGGGATTGACTAAACTCATGTAGCCAATCAGTTCGCCCCGATGCTGGGGCGGGGAAAAATCGACGACCAGGGCGCTGTAAGCCAGGGCAAAGGCGGCGATGCTGATGCCGTGCAGCGCTCGAATGACCATCAGCAGGCCCAGCTGGTCGGTGAGCCAGTAGCCCAGGGGCGCAATTGCTACTGCCGCCATACCAATCAGGAGTACCAGCTTGCGGCCTCGTGAGTCGGCCAGTTTCGCCAGCCATTGACGAGAGGCCAGCAAACCCACGGCGAAAGTTCCCATGACCAGACCGATCATTTGTTCGTTGGCACCGGTCGCCTCAATGTAGAGCGGGAGGGTAGGCAGGTGGGCTGCCAGTCCTGACCAGAAGAGCAAACCTGCGGCAAACAGCACCAGCAGATTGCGACGGACTGTCGGCTCAAGTTTAGCAAAAACGTTCAAGGTATCACCCACGCAAAAGTCTAGCGGCTAGGCCAGCGGCCACCATTACACCGCCTCTCTTATCATGCCGAATGTTAAGGAATTTTGCAGGCATGGCCGACAGGTATTCAGGATTGTGTTCAGGTATCAGCAGGCGGTCCTGGCTCTTGGTACAACCAGGCTAGGGGGCAGAGGTAGGAGATCTCAACCTGGCCAATCTCGCTCTAAAAGGATAAGTGTATATTTGCCGTCTCGTCATCGACTTCGTCAGTTTACACCTAGGTTACCGTTTTCGCGCAGCAGTGGTGAATATCTGAGTAGATCAGTCAGACACAACCTTTTCCCAGGTTAATGAAGTCCCAGTACAGAGGGCAAGCCCTCTGTTGGGAGCGCAGGCCCCAAAACCCCACCGTCCTATATTTGCACCTACCTACTTAGCTATAGTCTTGGTGATGAGAAGGAGCAAAACCTCTGCAAGCCACCTTACCCTTGCTCATCCAATCCCAACACCTCGCGGCTGTAAACCTGGAGCGCAATCCGCCAGGTCTGGTAGCCCTGGTAGCTGAGGTGGAGGCCGTCCGTGGTGAATTCGGGGCGCAGGTCGCCTGCGGGTGTGGCAAACAGCGGGTAGAGATCGAGGAAATAGACGCCCGACTGCCGGGCCAGGGTTTCGAGCTGCCGGTTTAGCTGCTGGATGCGCGAATTGGGGATTGCCAGCAGCCGCTCTCGACCTTCCCAATCGGATTCGGCAGCATGGGGCAAAATCGACTGCATCACAATCTGACTCTGGGGGTGGGTTTTGTGCAGGGTTTGAATAATCTGCTGCTGATTAGCGAGCAGGGT
>JBJTUI010000087.1:0-6535 GCA_046080625.1 Elainella sp.
TCCAATTTTGCTGCTCTGGGGCCAGCAGGATCAGGTGATCCCGATTGCTTGGGGGCGGCAGTTGGCAGCGGGCAGCGATCGGCTCAAGCTGGTGGAAATTGCGCGGGCAGGCCACTGCCCCTACGATGAAGCTGCCGACCAGGTGAACGATGAAATCCTGGCTTGGCTGACTAGCTAGTCTGGATTCTGGGGAAAAGTGCAAAAATGCTTGCCAAGGTTTCGCAAAATCTGTTAATTTAGTTAAGCGCTGCAAAGCGTCTCGCCGGGATAGCTCAGTTGGTAGAGCAGAGGACTGAAAATCCTCGTGTCACCAGTTCAAGTCTGGTTCCTGGCATTCAAGAAAATCAACGAATTGGCCGCCCTACGAGTATTCTATTGCTCCAGGGCTGTACTAATATTGTCCTAGATTAGGTCAGAATATGCCGGATTCTGGCTGCGATGTAGTTCAATTTTAGTTCAGCTAGATCTATGGCTATTGACGATCAAGTGTCTGCTATCAACAGCCGCCTCAAGACTGCAGCCGCCTCAAGACTGCCAAAATCGGTGTTTCGGTTTGCCTGCGGGGAGAACGGCTAGCGCTCCGGGCCACCCTACCACCTCGCCCAGGGAGCAGCAAGACTAAACCTTATCAGCAGTGTTTGTCCCTGGGTATCTATGCTTGCCCAAGGACAATTCTATTGGGCTAATCGGCATAATAGATACCCCTGCTTGACTGACAAAACTATGGGTGCTGGCGGCTAGAAGCCGCGCCTACAAAGACAAAACCCATCTGCGTGGCTTCAAGGAGCCATCACAATTTAACTCCAGGACCTCACTATTGATACAGTCGGTACATGATACAGTCGGTACAGCGATGCATAAGCTTCTCAAGTATTTAATGTATCTTCTATAGTTTCATAGTTTTTTATCTCGCTTAACAGAAAGTGATCGCTTTTCAATTCACTGGTTTTCAAGGTTTAGATATTTTACAGATATCTGTAATCGTTTGATATTGTCTTCTCGAATTCCTAGACATCAGCAGTATTTTTTGTCTGAAGATCCTGACGATGTTTGCTCTTGAAGAATCGCCCCTCGCCGACGGTAATCTAATTCAGTCTATAGTACAGCCCACAGCAGGTATGCTAAACCTTCAGCATAGTTGGAGCATTTTGATAGTCGCACTGGTCCTGAATTCGCGCTTGAGTGCAGGGAGCTTCATGCTGATCCAGGCTCGAATTGCCCCTCTGAACTTGCCGTTGAGCCGTTTTCAGGCCAGACTCTAGGTACTGCCCCTGTTACCTAACTTCATACTATTGCCATGCCCCAACCCGCCCTCTATGTCGCGATTACCAGCCACGGTTTTGGCCATGCCACCCGCACCGCAGCCGTTGTGGCCGAGGTAAAGCGCCTCTGCCCTGAAATCTTTGTTGCCATCGCCACCACTGCGCCTCGCTGGTTGCTCGACTCCTACTTGCGCACCGACTTTGTGCATCGCCATGTCGTGCTGGATGTGGGGGTGGTGCAGAGCGACAGTTTGGGAATGGATCAGGCCGCCACTCTGGAAAAGCTGCGGCGATTGCGCGACCAGCAGGAGCGACTGGTGGCCAATGAGGCCGACTTCATCCGCCAGAACCGGATTGGGCTGGTGCTGGCCGACATGCCGCCTCTGGCCACCTCGATTGCCCGAGCGGTGGATCTGCCCTGCTGGATCAGCAGCAACTTCGGCTGGGATTTTATCTACCGGCCCTGGGGCGGTGAGTTTGTTGAAATGGCCGACTGGATCGCCGAGCAGTTTGGCCACTGTGACCGCCTGTTTCGCCTGCCGTTTCACGAGCCAATGAGCGCCTTTCCCGCCATTACCGACGTGGGGCTGACGGGCGGCTCTCCCCATTTTCCCCTGGCCGATCTGCGCTCCAAATTCAACCTCACGGCTCCACCCGAGCGTACCGTGATCATGACCTTTGGCGGGCTGGGCATCGACCAGATTCCCTACCACAACCTGGCCAAATTCCCCGACTGGCAGTTCATTACCTTCGACCGCAACGCCCCCGACCTGCCCAACCTCTGCCGGGTTCACGACCACGACTATCGCCCGGTAGACTTCATGCCTCTCTGTAGCCGCGTTCTGTCTAAACCGGGCTTCAGCACCTTCGCCGAAGCCTGCCGCCAGGATGTGCCGATCGTCTCGGTGACGCGAGAGGGATTTGCCGAAGCCCCCGTGCTGTTGAACGGCGTCCAGGATTTGCACCCCCACCAGATTCTTTCGCCTGCCGAGTTTTTCCAGAGCGACTGGGAGTTCCTACACCAGCCGCCCAACCCACCCCGCACCGCTGGCCAGCTCGACAAGGACGGCAACCAGACGATCGCCCGTGCCGTGGTGGAATACCTCTATGGCGGCAACGGCTTCTAGCCAGAGCTTGCGAAATCACCCGGCGCGAACTGGCCGCAGTCGTGACCGGCTCTGCCCAACAGCAGACTTGTCTAAAATACAAGCAGCCTGTGAGTTTAAATGACCCGGCGCAAGATGTGAACCCATGACCTATTACCAGCAGTTGATCAAGGTGCAGACCCAGGGCAAAACGCTGCACAAAGTTACCTCAAAAGTGGCGGCAGCTGTGGCCGAATCGGGAGTCCAGACTGGCCTCTGCAACTTGTTTCTGCGCCATACTTCGGCCAGTCTGATCATTCAGGAAAATGCTGACCCGGATGTGCTGCAAGACCTGGCCAATTTTTGGGCCAAGCTCGTGCCCGATGGCTATCACTATATCCACAGTGCTGAAGGTCCAGATGATATGTCGGCCCATATCCGCACCGTTCTCACCCACACGTCCGAACAGATTCCGATCGCCCACGGGCGGCTGGTGCTGGGAACCTGGCAGGGCATCTACATCTGGGAACACCGGGACCATAGCTATCAGCGCGAGCTATTTGTGCATATTGCTGGAGACTAGAACTGCTGGAGAGTAGAACTGGTAGAACGTCTTGATCTGTTCGAAAGGCAGGAAGCTAAAGCTCTGGATTGATCGAAGAAACTTCGTTGACAACCTGAACTCGACCGCGACTGACCGCAAACAGCATGCGATCAATCGCAAACCTTTCTTCGTCAGTCAGTGCCTCTGCCTGCAGCAAAGCTGCTAATATCCCATAGCGATCCGCTGTCGTGAGGCGACCCGACTGGGTAACTTGGGCGAACAATTCTGGGAGCGCCCCCTCAAGCAAACAAATCTGCGGGGATAACGGGTGGATCATTCTGGTTCTGTCGGGCTAGTCTTACGGGATTGCGATTTGGATGCTGTTGGTTTAGATGCTGGCGATTTAGGTGCTGGTAGTTTAGACAGTTGTGGCTCAGGTTGGTAGAGTTGCTGGCAGTCAAACTCCGGCAGGCAAACTCTGACAGTCAAACTCCGGCAGGCAAACTCCTGCTTCAGCAGATTATATCAAGACTAATCCTATCAGGATTCATGCTAGACCTGACTTTGATTCCGACCGAGCGCCTACCCTCATCCACTATTGCTGATTGAACCGCCTCCACCCGTGATACCTTTCTAACTCCAGCGTGATCTATGGCACATTCTCCGTTCCAGCCCCAAAACCTTTCCTCTAACCTTGTCCCCAACCAGCCCCTCCAGCTTCCACCCAGCAATCCAGCTCTTTCTCAAATCATGGCCCAACGCATTGCTGCCGCCCCAGACCGACGGATTCCGTTTACTGAGTTCATGCAGCTGGCCCTCTACCAACCCGAGCTGGGCTACTACGCCACCAATCGCAATAGCGCCGGAATTCAACAGGATTTCTTGACCTCGCCCCATTTAGGTCAGGACTTTGGCGAACTGCTGGCCGAACAGTTTGTCGAAATCTGGCAGCAGCTGGGTCAACCCCGTCCGTTCACGCTGGTGGAAATGGGTGCGGGTCAGGGACTATTGGTTCAAGACATTGTTCGATACCTGCACCGCCACCACTTCAGCTGTTTTGCCGCGCTGGAATATTGGATTGTGGAAACTTCGGCAGCCCTGATTGAGACTCAACAGCAGCGGTTGCAGGGGCTTCAGTCCTGGGGTGGCCTGTCTTGGCGTAATTGGGACGAGATTGCTAACGAGTCGATTGTCGGCTGCTGTTTTTCGAATGAGCTGGTGGATGCGCTGCCGGTGCATCAGGTAGTTGTCGAGAACGGCGAACTGCGCGAGGTCTATGTGGGGTTGGCTGAGAGGCAAGGTGCAAATCCAGATCGAGATCCGGAACCAGGACTCCAGTTTCAAGAAATTATTGACCCGCTCTCAACGCCCCGACTGGCCGACTATTTTGAGCTAATTGGCATCAACCTGCTGGCCCCGCCCTATGAGTCGGGCTACCGCACCGAGGTGAATCTGGCTGCGCTCGATTGGCTCACGACCGTGGCTGCAAAATTGCGGCAGGGCTACCTGCTGACGATTGACTATGGCTATAAGGCCGAGCGCTACTATCGGCCCAGCCGCAGCCAGGGCACGCTGCAATGCTATTATCAGCACCGCCACCACAGCGATCCGTTTGCGGCGATTGGGCTTCAAGACATCACGGCCCATGTAGACTTCACGGCTCTAGAGCGCCAGGGTGAAAAGCTGGGCCTGCAAAGCCTAGAGCTGACTCAGCAGGGCCTGTTTTTGATGGCCCTGGGCCTGGGCGACCGAATTGCTGCCCTTTCCCAGCCCGAGCCCGACACCACGGTTCAGGAGATTCTACAGCGCCGCGAATCGCTCCATGCTCTGATTGACCCGGCAGGACTGGGCAACTTTGGCGTCTTGGTGCAGGGCAAAGGCTTGACGCCCGACCAGATGCAGCTGAAGGGACTGACGCTGCCGCCGTTTGGCTGAGCCGCTTGAAATTCAGCGAAGTCCTAGTCAACTCTCTATAAAAATCTTTTGAAGTGCTCTAAATCGGAGAGTTCTTCCCCTAGAATTTAGAGAATTTATGAATTTGTCTACTTGAATTGGGTGATCTAGGTTACGTCAGCTTTGACAGTCAGCTTTCTTTGACAATCAGCTTTAACAGGGGCTGTTTGGATTAGGGGTGCGCTGTTCTGAGCTGCTGTCTTTGGCATGGCCAGAGGTCAACCCATCCAGCCTGCTGAGCGGTTTCGTCACCTATATGTTTTCGAGTGGATTACCCAGAGTAGGACCTAGCGATCGACAATGACCAGCAGTTTAGGAGAATTTGGGGTTCGGTTTTGGGGCGTTCGGGGAGGAGTGCCGACGCCCGGAATAGAAACATTGCGCTATGGCGGCAACACCTCTTGCGTCGAAATTCAGGTAGCAGGCAAACGCCTGATTTTTGATGGCGGCACGGGCCTGCGGGTGTTGGGCCGCCAGATGCTGTGCGAGCAGCCGGTTCAGGCCCACCTGTTTTTTACCCACACCTACTGGGACCGGATTCAGGGCTTTCCTTTTTTCAAGCCAGCTTTTGTGCAGGGCAACCGGTTCAATATCTATGGAGCTACGGGCCAAAATGGAGCCTCGATCAAGCAGCGGCTGTCAGACCAGATGCTGCGGCCCCATTTTCCTGTGCCCCTACAAAGGATGCAGGCCGATCTCAGGTTCCATAACATTGCTCCCGGTACCCTGCTGCAATTAGACGAGGTTGAGATTGAAACTATGGCCCTACACCGGGCCAATAATGCTCTAGGATTTCGCATTACCTGGCAAGACTGCTCGGTGGTCTATGCAACTGAAACCGAATATTCGCAGGATGGTCCCGATCAGGCTCTGCTCTATTTGGCCAACCGAGCCGATTTGCTGATCTACGACACCGTTCAGCAGGACTGCCTGGAGTTTGACGCCACTGCTGCCAGTCGGCTGGTCTGGCAGCCCGCTATCGAAATTGCCACCGCTGCCCAGGTGAAGCAAATTGTGCTGTCGCACCACGACCCGGCCCACGAAGACGATTTCCTTGATCAGGTGGAGGCCGAAGCCCAGAGCGCTTTTCCCCAGGTGCAGCTCGCCCACGAGGGTATGGTGCTGGCTCTGTTGTCCCAGGTGCCCAGTCCAAGATGAATGCTAGCTTGACATAGCTGGGCTGAGGGGTTCTGGGGCGGCTGCCTTGAGCCATGCCCTAGCCCATCAACACCTGGAACAGCTTGCTAAAAATCTGGATGCTCATCACAAACAGCGGAAAGCCGATACCCAGTAGGCCCAACCAGCTGACGAGTGAAACCAGGAGGCTGCGCAGCGGTCGGTTGCGGAAAAATCGATAGGCTGGCTCGGTCTGGTGTTCTTCCAAAAACTCGGCGAGTTGGGTGCTGCCTGCCATCAAAACGGCACCACCAATCCCGAGCAGCAGGCTGAACAAAAACCAGCGCTGGAGCTGTGCGGCTGGCAGACCTAACTGCATCAGAGGCAGCAGCCCGAAGCAGACGACCTCCAGAGAAAGCCAAATTCCCAGACAGACAAATAGGTCTTTGCGAGCAAGGTAATTCATGAAGGGTGGGGAAAGAGCCTGCGCAGTCCTTAAAATTATTGCTTAAAGCAGTTGTGTTTGACAGAGACAAATCGTTAAGCAGTCTGCCCGATTGCTCCTGGTAAACTTC
>JBJTUI010000088.1:0-7578 GCA_046080625.1 Elainella sp.
CCGCTATATTCGTGAGCAAGAAGCATCTGACCAAAGTGGACGGTTTTAATTAACCCACAGATACCTTCAGCGAAAGCCATCCGCCCTTGGGGCGGTCACATTCATCAAGCCACCAGCTTCGCTGGGGGTGTCTGACTGTGATGCTCTAGTTCTCCTAGCTTTCAGGGTTTTCGCTGCTTTCGCCTCATTCAAGGTCATATTGAGGATTATGCTGTGTTGAAGAAATACCTCTTGATCGGTTTATTGTTTGTGTATCTTTTTGCAGTTCCCGACGTTGGGGCTGCCTTTGCTCAGACGGCTGCGCCCGATCCCATCAACACGGGTGACACGGCCTGGATGCTAATTTCAACAGCGCTGGTGCTGTTCATGACGCCGGGGCTGGCCTTTTTCTATGGCGGTTTGGTGCGCTCGCGCAACGTGCTCAATACGATGATGATGAGCCTGCTGCTCATGGCGCTTGTCGGCGTCAGCTGGGTGCTCTGGGGCTACAGTCTAGCCTTTTCAGTCACACCCAGCGCTCTGAGTCAAGAGGGCTTTGGTCAAGGGCTGGAGGCGTTCATTGGCAACTTGAACTGGGCGTTGCTGCACGGCGTTGATTTTGCTACACCTGACCCGATTGGCTATGCCACCACGATCCCTCACCAGCTGTTTGCCATGTACCAAATGGCCTTCGCGGTGATCACGCCCGCCCTGATCTCCGGGGCCATTGTGGAGCGCATGAGCTTCAAAGCCTATTTCTGGTTTGTGCTGCTGTGGTCCACCCTGATCTATTCACCTCTGGCCCACTGGGTCTGGGGGCGGGGGATCATCGGCTCCTTGGGGGCGCTCGACTTTGCGGGTGGTACGGTAGTTCACATCAGTTCTGGCGTAGCGGCTCTGGTCGCTGTCATGGTTTTGGGGCCTCGTAAAAACTACCCCTCCCAGCCGACGATTCCCCATAACGTGCCATTTGTGCTGTTGGGGATTGGCATCCTTTGGTTTGGCTGGTTTGGCTTCAACGCGGGCAGTGCTCTCTCTTCGGGCGCTCTGGCTACCGTGGCTTTTGTCTCCACGGCCATTTCTCCTGCTGCGGCTGGCCTGACCTGGCTGATTCTAGAATGGGTGCTGCGCGGCAAACCAACTGCAATTGGCATTGCCAGCGGCTTTCTGGCGGGTCTGGTGGGCGTCACGCCTGCAGCCGGTTTTGTCGAACCAATCGGCGCGATCTTGATTGGGGCAATTACCGCCACCTGCTGTTTCTTTGCGGTCAGCCTGCGGGCCAAGCTTCAGTTTGACGATTCGCTGGATACCTTCCCAATCCACGGCACTGGCGGCACGATCGGGGCGCTGCTCACGGGCATCTTCTGCACTAAGGCCGTCAACTCTCTGGGCGACAACGGCCTACTCTACGGCAACCCGGCCCAGCTGTGGGAACAGTTGGTGGGTGTGTTGATCACCTACGCTTTTGCGGGCATTGGAACATTCGTGATTCTGAAAGTTCTGGGACTGTTCATGGAGCTGCGGGTCAAGCCATTTGTAGAAGATCAGGGTCTGGATGTGAACCAACACGGCGAAGGCGGCTACAGCGAAGACTTTGGCGGCGGCATTCCGGTCGCGGAAGAAGCAGTGAATTTCTAAGTGGCTGTCTAGCCGGTGAATGTCTAGCCAATGAAATCCTGAAATCTGCATCTTGTGAGGAACTGGGTGAAGTCGCAGTTCCGACCAAGTTTAAGGGGGCAATCGCCCTCTTTTTTATGTCCGCTAGTTTTAGGTGGGCTGTTGGCTGGGGAAGATGCCCGCCACATGCTCGCAGCCCCTAGCTTTTCACAATCGCCCCAAAGTCGGCCACCACCCTGGCGTGGTTGCGCAACAGGCCCAGCAGATGCAGCCGGTTTTGCCGAACTTCGGGGTTCTCGTCCATCACCAGAACGCTCTGCGGCCCGTCAAAGAACTGGCTGACAACCGGGGCAATTTCGCTCAGGGCCTTGACCAGCTTCTGATAATCGCGGTCGGCCCGAGCCGCCTCGGTTTGGGGTACCAGCGCCACCAGCGCCTGATAAAACGCCTGCTCCGAGGGCTGCTGGAACAGCTGGGGTTGAATTAGCGGCGTCGGGTCAAGGCTGCTGAGGTCGAGGGTTCCCTGGGCGGCCAGCCGTGAGGCGCGATTCACCGTTTCATAGATTTGATCCAGGCTGCCGTTCCGGCGAATTGCCTGCAAAAACTCAGCCCGGTCGCGCAGGTCGAGGAGATTTTGCAGCGCCCGCTGGGCATAGTCGGCGTCTGCTTCACCCAATACCGCATTCACCAGGTCGTAGTCGATCTGCCGGTCTTCCTGCAGCAGGGTTCTGGCCCGCTGTAAGAAGAAGTCGGTGAGCTGGCCGATCAGCGAGTCGGGGCTGGTTTTAATCTGGGGCTGTTTGGCCAAAAACTGGGGCACAACCTGCTGCAATAGCTGCTCCAGGTTCAGATCTAGATCAGCCGCCCAGATGATGTTCACAATTGCGTTGGCGGCCCGACGCAGGGCAAACGGGTCCGAGGAGCCGCTGGGAATCATGCCCAGGCCGAAAATTCCCACCAGCGTATCCAGCCGGTCGGCCAGACCCACAACCTGACCGGTCAGCGTAGCGGGCAGGCGGTCCTGGGCACCGCGCGGCAGATAATGCTCAAAAATGGCGGTGGCAACGGCAGGGGGCTCACCGGAGCTAACGGCATATTTCTGGCCCATTACGCCCTGAAGTTCCGGGAACTCGCCCACCATCTGCGTCACTAAGTCGGCTTTGCAGAGCAGGGCAGCCCGCTGGATCTGACGGCGCGCCGCCGTATCTACTTGGAGCTGATCGGCAATCAGCTCAGCCACCGCGAGGATTCGATCAACCTTCAGCCGCACCGAACCCAGCGACTCCTGAAAAGTGACGGTTTCCAGGCGCGGCAGGTAGTTGGCCAGGGGCTGCTTGCGATCCAGATCAAAGAAGTATTTGCCGTCCGAGAGGCGCGCCCGAATCACCCGCTCGTTGCCAGCCGCGATCAGGTCGGCCTTGGCCGGGTCGCCGTTCGAGATCGTCACAAAATAGGGCAGCAGTTCGTCCGAGTCCGCCGCCTTCACAACCGGAAAATAGCGCTGGTGGCTTTCCATTTCGGTGATGATCACCTCGGCAGGCAGGGCCAGAAACTCGGCGTCAAACTTGCCCACCACGGCGGTCGGATACTCTACCAGATCCCGCACTTCTTCTAGCAAACTGGGTGTGATCGTGGCCACACCGCCCACGGAGTTCGCTGCCTGCTTCGCCGTGCTGACAATCAGCTTTTCCCGCGCCTGGGGATCGACTTCCACCGAGGCCGCTCGCAGACAGGCCACGTAGTCGGCTGCCGCCGGAATCACCACTGGCTCTGGATGCAGCACCCGATGTCCCTGGGACACCCGATCGCTGGTACAGCTCTCCGAACCGTTTACCAGGGTCAGCGGCAGCACCGTCTCATCCAGCAGCGCCACCAGCCAGCGCACCGGGCGGGGAAACTTGAGGTCGCCATCGCCCCAGCGCATGAACCGCTTGCCTTCCAGCCCAAAAATCCACTCGGGTAACAGTTCTGTCAAAATTTCGGCGATGGACCGTCCGGCGATGGCCTGCTGCACAAACACAAACTCGCCCTTGTCAGTCGATCGCACCTCCAGCGCCTCAACCCCAACGCCCCGCGACCGGGCAAACCCCTCAGCGGCCTTGGTCGGCTTGCCGTCTTTGAACGCCGCCTGCACTGCCGGTCCCTTCACCAGTTCGGTGCGGTCATCCTGCTGGTTGGGCAACCCACGCACCAACAGCGCCAAGCGACGGGGGGTGGCGTAATACTCAATGGATTCAGGAGTCAGAAAAACTTCTGCCAGACTGGCGGGAATCCGGTCTCGCCACTGGATCAGCGCATCATTCACAAAACTTGCGGGCAGTTCTTCCGTGCCCACTTCCAGTAAAAAAGTCACCATACCTGAATCACCATTGCCAAACACCTGCCAGACTAGCCGCCCGACCGATCACCAGCTCACTTACCCGATCGAATTACCCGACCGAATTACCCGACCGAATGGCCCATGCTCCATGCCTCGGCTGATGACGGCTGCTTCCTGCGGCTAACTCACCTCAACAGTGTACCTTGCTGACCGCGTCTTGCTACTGCACCAGAACGACCGCAATCCTTCCTCAAGTTTGAACCTTCAATTTGTAATGGTGTGAAGGAGTGGAACCGCTGCATCACACCAACCGATCTAGAAACGCTAGAGTCTTCCTGAAAACCACCTCCATTTCCAGCTTTGCGTCCCTGATCAGCAACTGCCCTCTGGCTGGGAACAATGGACATGACTCAGCTAAAGCTCGTTCAAGCTGGAAGTGAACCTGATGAAAACCCCCTGGTTAAAACCTATAATTGCAAGCATCCGGACTTTTATTTACAGCGAGCAAAATCTGTTGTGAGGAGACTGGCGATGGGCAAATTGCATGGCCTGCGGTCGAGGTTCTATCGGGTTGCTATCCTGACTCTGGTTGGGGGGATTGGCATGGCGGCCAGTTGGCCCACTCGCGCCCAAGCCCTGCCAGGTCAGCGGGTTCTAGACGTTGCCCTCTGGATGCAGGATAACCCGACGATTCAGCCCGCCCCCGGTGAAGCCCTGTTTGTGCAAAGAACCGACAGCCCCTCGCGGCGTTTCACCTTTCAAGCCTCAATCACCTCTCCAGGACAGCTCAGCTCCGGTGACGGCAGAGACATTATTCGCAGTGAGACGATCTCGCTGTTTGATACGGTCTATGGCGTCAGTCAGGCAAGGCTCATAGAGTCTTTGGGCTTCATCTACGGCAATGCGATTCTCCAGGACTACGAATCAGCCCAGGCTGTTCTGGTCTATCCGACTGCTGAGATGATTACCCGGGCCAAGCAAAACAGTCAGCCGCTGCTGGAGTTAACCAAAGGTGAAGTGCGTCAAGGAGAACACTTTGTCTACTGGGTTGAGGTAGTGGAGAACCCGGACGGTGTCACCCAAAATGGCCGCATCACGGTACTGCTGCCGGAAGATCTGCCCAAGTTGGTGGCCCAGTTGGAAAGCCGCTGAGCCACTAGAGCAGCCTTGTCGCAAAGTCACAAACTGTCGCAAAGTCGCGTCGCAGAATCATTATTTCGGCCAAACTCATTTCGGCCAAACTCATTTTGGCCAAGCTCCGTCGGGGGGTACGCCTCACCTTTGTTTCAGCCTAGAGGGTCGAGTTTGGAATCAGCAATCGGTATCAGAATTGACCAATCGCCTCTAGACCGCGTTTCAAACAACACCATATGACTCTCCCCTAGACCGAGCCGCCTTGGCCTGAACAGACGAGTTCCCTGTCAACTTTTATGCCCGCTTGCTCTGCCCGGCGACCATGAGATTGTTGCTGTAATTTTACAAAGTCTTCACTCGGCTAAGTATCAAATATCACAGAGAATTCGGCATAACTAAAGTGAGCCCTTTGAGCGGCCTATATGCTCTGCCCTCCAGTTCGCGTTTGCGCCAGCTGCTTCTCCATTTCACTCCTTGCACCCACACCCATCCTGTCATGCACCACTCCACCTCCGTCCCATTTGTAGATTTCACTGCTCAACACCAGCCAATCCAGGCCAAACTTGAACAAGCTGTTCAGGAGGTAATGCGTCGAGGCGACTATGTGCTGGGACGGGCGCTCAGTGATTTCGAGATGGCATTCGCCCAGGCCTGTGGGGCCACCTATGGAGTTGGGGTTGCATCGGGAACCGATGCTATTGCCCTGGGCCTGCAAGCCTGCGGCATTGGTGCCGGGGATGAAGTGATTTTGCCAGCCAACACCTTCGTAGCCACCCTAATCGGCGTGATTCGCTCGGGGGCAACGCCCGTGTTTGTGGACTGCGACCCCACCACCGCGCTGATCGATCTCATGGCTGCCGAGAAGGCGATCACGGCCCGGACGCGGGCGATTGTACCGGTGCATCTCTATGGCCAGATGGTGTCGCCCCGCAAACTGCTCGATCTAGCCAGCACCTACGACCTGCTGATCTTTGAAGACGCAGCCCAGGCCCACCTGGCTGAACGCGAAGGCTATCGGGCGGGCTCGATTGGCATAGGAGCAGCGTTTAGCTTCTACCCCAGCAAGAACCTGGGAGCCTTTGGGGATGGCGGCATGTTTGTCACCCGCGCCGAAATTATCGCCCACACCATGCGCTCCCTGCGTAACTACGGCGCTACCCGCAAATATTTCCATACGGATTTTGGTACCAACAGCCGCCTCGACACGATTCAGGCCGCCGTCTTGCAAGCCAAACTGCCCCACCTCTATGACTGGAACTGCGACCGCAACCGGATCGCCCGGCGCTACGATGCTCTATTGAAGCCGCTGACCCAGCATGGGATTCTGCCCATTCAGAACCATTGCGATGGCGGTCATGTTTACCACCTCTATGTCATTCGTGTCACCGAAGCCAGCCCAATTGAACGCACCATGCTGCAAACTGCGCTGGCCGAGATCGGCATTGAAACCGGTATCCACTACCCGATTCCCTGCCACCTCCAGCCCGCCTTCCAGCATTTAGGCTACCGGGCTGGCGATTTTCCCCATGCTGAAACCCTCAGCCAGGATATCCTGTCGCTGCCGATGTATCCCGGCCTCACCGACAGCCAAATCGACCAGGTTGTGGCGGCTATTCGCTCCCTGGTCGAAGCTGAACTCAACCAAAACTGGCTGCCGGAAGCTGGCCAGCCTTCCCTGGTCACGGGCTAATTGAGTCACGGGGGAGATTAGCAGACAGTCGAGGCTAGCAGCGCTGTTGCCGCTCCAACAATTGCGGGCATCCTAGCAGTGCTGCGAACAAACTGCCTCTCCCATGCCGACGCGCCAAGCCCTGGCTAGCCTGAATCGCCACCGTTTTACCCTCCTGCTGGGCGGGTTGTTAGCCCTACTCTATGGCCCCCTGCTGGCCCACTGGGTAGATGGCTGGCTCAACAAAACCATCAGCACCGAGCATGAATACTTTAGTCATGGGTTAATTGGCTTACCCTTTGCCGCCTATCTCTGCTGGCAGAATCGCCAGCGCTGGCAGCAACTGCCCAATTCCACGTCACTTCAGGCAAACCTGCTGGGCCTGGTTCTGCTGGGTCTGGGGGTAGCCTGCTATGCCACCCGCCTCACGGATCTAATCAATCTTTCTTTGATCCTGGTGTTAACCGGCCTCTGCCTCTGGTTGAAGGGCTGGGCCGGGCTGCGGCTCCAGGGCTTTGCGCTGCTGCTGGTGCTACTGGCTTCGCCCAATCAAATTCCCTACCTGATTGCCCCCTACACGCTGCCGCTGCAAACCTTGATCGCCAACATGGCTGGATTCATTCTGACCCAGTTTGGCATGGAGGTGCGGGTCGATCAGATCTACCTGTTTGTTAATGACCGAATTGTCGAGGTCGCGCCCTACTGTGCGGGTCTAAAAATGCTGTTCACCAGCCTCTACGTCGGGCTGCTGCTGCTCTACTGGACCGGTGCCTGGACCTCGCGAACCAAGGTGCTGTGGTTTTATAGCGGGCTGGTGGGAATCAGCGTCGGAGCCAATATTATTCGCAATACGCTGCTT
>JBJTUI010000089.1:0-9800 GCA_046080625.1 Elainella sp.
CTGCTGGCCCAAAATCGCCCGCACCGCTAGCTCAAACCCATCCCAGCAGCCTGGGACCCGCAGCCCAGGCAGCGCCTCAACCAGCGGGGCGAGGGTCGGATCGGTGCCGAGCTGGGCCGCAATCAGGCCGACGTTGGCCCCCAGGTCAAACAGCTGGCGCAGCCGCTCCACAATCTGACTCAGAAACCCAATCTCGGGAAACTGGATCTGGGCCAGCAGATAGGGCACATCGGGCAGAGGCCGGACTTCTACGACCCCCTGCTGCCCCGCCAGGGCGATCGAGCGCCGATAGGCCGAGGGCGTGATCGTCTCGATGCCAGCCGTGACGCGGGGCTGCAAAAACCGCACCAGGGCATCCCAGGCGTAGGGCGGGTCGAACGGCAGTTTGATCTGAATCGGGGGCTGGCCTGCTGGGGGCGCTGGTGTTTGCAGCTTCCGCAGCTCGCGGGGCGCTTTCTGGTAGGTAGTCTGAATCGCGGTGTTAAACCGGCGCACACTGCCAAATCCGGCGGCCATGGCGATATCGGTGATCGGCAGGGTCGTCTCGTCGATCAGCTGCTTGGCAAACAGAATCCGGCGGGTCTGGGCCACCGCGACCGGCGTCACGCCCAAATGCTGGATGAACAGCCGCCGCAAATGCCGCGCTCCCATGCCCAACCGCTGGGCCAGCGCTTCCACCGTGCCGTCGTCCAGGGCTCCTGCCCCAATCAACCGCAGCGCCCGATTGACGCTGGACGCTGTGGTCAGGTAGGAGGTCAGGTCAGGCGACAGCTCGGGCCGACAGCGCAGACAGGGGCGAAAGCCAGCCGCTAGGGCCGCCGCTGCCGAATTGAAGAACTGGCAGTTCTCAAACTTGGGCGTCGGGGCCGGACAAACCGGACGACAGAAAATTTTGGTGGTGCGCACTGCCGTGAAGAACCGTCCATCGAAGCGCCGATCGCGAGTTTGTAAGGCTCGGTAGTAGGTGTGGTTGATCATGGCTTTAGGATAGTCGCCCCGCCCCAAAAGCACTCGCCGTTTTCGGACCTGTACCTTCAGGTCCCGCCCGAGGTTGCCCGGTTAAGGCCATCCGCTACTGTCGCTCCACCGCCCGCAGAATCGCCAGCGTCGCCACCAGACCAATGAAATGGGCCATGATCGTATTGGTGTTGGCCTGGACCAGGAAAATATCGAGCGGGTTGATGAATCGCTGGAAGTTGCCGCTAAAAATGCCGATGCCCTGGGCAAACGACTTGGCCACCAGCGACCCGACAATCGCCTGGGCTCCCAGAATCGTCAGCAGCATCCCCACCAGGTTAATTCCCAGGCCAATATAGAGCGCCTGGAGCGCCGCCCCCCGCTTGGGCCGGTCTTGAGCGCTGCGCAGCTTGCGAGAGAGCCGCGTATAGCGAAATGCCCAGTAGGCTCCGGCAAACAGGGCCAGCAGCCCCAACACCGCCAAAAACAAGCCCGCCCCCGTACCGGGATTCACCCCGCCGCTGGGTACAGGCACCGCTCCGGGCACCGGGGCAACTGGTTGGGTGGCCGCCGCCCCAAAGCTACCCGCCGCAAACAGCAGCACCACCCCAGACACGACCGCCAAAACAATCTGCGTCCAGAAGCTGATCCAGCCCCCGAAGCGAAAAGCGGTCGCGACGCGACGCACGGCTGGAGGAAGAGAATAGGAATCGGTCGGGTTTGCCATAGGTTCTGCCCCAAAGAAAAGCCGCAGGCTAATGCGAGTAACAGTGTTAATGCAAGTAACGGTGCTAATGCGAGTAACAGTAACAGATCAGCCCACGATCTGTGGCTGATTATTCCAGGCTAATGCAACCCCGGCAATCTGCGTCATGTTCCGGCAAAAAGCCAACAAACAAAAAGCCTAGGACCGCCTAGGACCGCCTAGCCCGTCGCCGCCAATAGACCGCCAAACCACAGAGCAACACCAGACCCAGCGCCCCAGCCAGCGGGTTGCCGTCGATGCCAGTTATCCAGGCCGGGGCTTGTCCCGTGGGTGCGGTCAGCTTGCCCACCTGGATCAGGTAATAGCCCCAGACCAGACCCGCATGAAACCCAATCGGCAGGCCCAACCGACCGGGCTGGGTGATTAAACTCACGGAAGTGCGGCGCTGGCTGCGAGTGGAACGCTTCATCCAGACCAGAATCAACCCCAGCAGCACCAGCCCCGGAAACTGGGGAAAGCTGCGGATTACTTCAGGCAGCGGCCTGAGAAAATGCAGCACTGCAAACAGCAGACTGCTCGCGCCCAAAGCTACCGAGGGGCCGTAGTCGCGCTCCAGCTCGTCCAGAATCCAGCCCCGAAACACCAGTTCCTCGGCCAGCCCGACGCCTAGCCCCACGCCCAGCCCTTCCAGCAGCACCCGGCCAAACTGAACACCCAGGGGAAACTGCCAGCCGATCCAGCCCGCCAGCCCCTGAAGGACAAACAGCAGCAGCAGGCTAGTCAGGCCCAGCCCCAGCCCAATCAGGCATTCGTGCCCGTTCGTCCTGTTCCAAACCAGGCCATAGGTTTTGAGGATCTGGGCATCGCGATGTACCCAGCGGCCCCAGGGTCGAATCAGCAGCACAAACCCGACAAACAGCAGCCCCATTCCCAGAATCGTCGTCTGGTTGGCGTCACGGCTCAACCCCTGGAGCAGGGCGGCCACCGGCAGCCAGAGCAGGCCCAACAGCAGCAGGAAGGCCAGAATCCGCAGGGGGGCGGGCGCTGCTGCAACTTGGCTAGGGCGCGTTTGGAGAAGTTTGTTCAACTGAATTGATTTAAGGATGGAGCGACTGACAATTGCCGCAGGGTGGAGCTGGAAGGCCGGGCTTGCATCGGACAGAAACTAGACCAGAGCCCTAGGGGCTGCCATCAATTATTTTCTGAGCGCAATCACTAATAAGGGGTTCAGCCCCTAGCTTGGTTGATTGAGGCGGGCGTGGTTCTGCTGAGTCCTCAAGGTTTCATAACTTAACTGATGACACGCCCTAGGGTTGCCCTATTCGTCGGGCTCGATTGTGCTGGTCAAACTGTGGTTTTTCAGCGTTTCACAGTAAAACTCTGCATGTTCCTGGGCGCAGGTAATCACCAGGGCAATGCCGTTGGTGTGGGCTTCCATCATGATGCTGACCGCCTGGGGAATCGTCAGGCTGGGCACAGTCTGCACCAACACCTGCACCACATATTCCATCGGATTGAAATCATCGTTGTGGAGCAGCACCCGGTAACGCGGCGCAAGTTTGCGGGCGGTTGATCGCTGTTCAATCGTTTCGACTGCCACGGATCGTTCTCTCCGTAAACAACGTAGGGTTTACATTCTTTAAGAAATCTCCCTTACTTATAGCATTCAGGTCCTTTTTTAGGCAGGGGTGAGCGGAACTTTTGGCTGGCGATTGCTCGTCAGAAAAGCTCTTGACTTAAGATAGAACTAGATTTTGCAATTTAGATTTTGCAATTCGTGCTCCGCGCAAGCCCCCGCCTCACCCGCTGAGCTCGGAACTCAGAACTCACCTATCTCAACGGCCAGTCTATTCACGCCGATCGACCTCTCCTGCCGCGCGCCAACCGCTCTTGGCCCTATTTGGCACAAGATCTGGGCAGGCCGGTTTGATTAGCGTGTGGCTTGATCGAAACCTGGTCTGATTGAGACCGCCGCCTCGAAGCGCTCTGGCTCAAAAAAGCTCAAAAAAATTGAGCGCACCAGACTTTGAAACCCAATTGGGAAACTCAAAGGGGAAATTTTAGGGCGGATTTGGCTCAAGCAGCGTACCAAATCGCATCAGCACATTATAATCGGGAGCTTAATAGCTTACGACCAGATTCGTTCTGCTTTTACTACGCTACCCATAGAGTCAAAATCGCTTAATATTGGTTATGCGACGCCAAATGTAGTTTATAGTATCTGCGCAACCGCACCAGGAAACCTATGAGCGCCTCCTCATCCAGTCCCGACCTCCGGGTCAATACCTTCGTCAGCGGTCGTCAGGAACAGCCAGACCTGGCCATTGGCTCCCTGAGTAACTTTGTGATCGCCTGGCAGAGCGAAAACCAGGATGGTGATGGATTTGGCATCTATGGCCGCGCCTACAGCAATGCCAACTCGCCAGTCAGCAGCGAATTTCAGATTAATACCACCACGACGGGCGATCAGACTGACGCCACGGTTGCGGTAGACGGCAGCGGCAAATTCATTGTCACCTGGCAGGGCGAGCCCCAGGACAGCAGCAGTGCTGGCATCTACGGTCAGCGCTTCCAGACTGACGGTCGGCCCATTGGCACCGAGTTTCGGGTGAACGGCGGTACCTTTCAAACTAAGACCAACCCCGATGTGGCGGCAGATGCTGCGGGCGGTTTTGTTGTCGTCTACGAGAGCGAAGGGCAGAACAATAACGCCTTTGGCCAGGATCTGAGCGGTACCGGGATTTTCGGCCAGCGGTTTGACCGCACGGGTGCTCCAACTGGCCCCGAGTTTCGGATCAACAGCCGCACCGAGCGCGACCAGACCGACCCGGTTGTGGCCATGAATGTGACGGGTAGCTTCGTGGTGGCCTGGGTCAGCGACGACGGCAGCGGCACCGGGATTTTCGGCCAGCGCTACAGCAGCACCGGTCAGCCGATTGGCATTGAATTCCAGATCAACAGCGAAACTCGGGGCACCCAGTCGAACCCCAGCATTGCAATTGACGACACGGGTAACTATGTGGTGGCCTGGCAGGGTAGCCAGGGGCGCGACTCAGACGGCTTTGGCATCTATGCCCAGCGCTACGGCAGCACCGGCAACCCGCTCGGCTCCGAAATTCTGGTCAACGACACGACCCGCAGCGACCAGGTGACGCCCAGTGTGGCCATGGATGCGGGCGGCAACTTTGCCGTAGTTTGGGCCAGCGGGCGCAGCCGCAATTCCCGAATTTTTGGCCAGCGGTTTCTCAGCAGCGGCAGCCGCGACGGCGGCGAGTTCCAGGTCAACGACAGCAACTCAGACGAGCAGACCAACCCCGCGATTGGCCTCTCGCCCACGGGTGACTTTGCCGTCACCTGGCAAAACCGCGACCGCAGCGGCGGCGACACCAACATCCGCGCCCGCACCACGGTATTCAAGCGCGTGATTCGCGGCACCCAGCAGGCCGATGATCTGCGCGGCACAAGCCAGGGCGATCGCATCCTGGGGCTGCGCGGCGACGATACCCTGCGCGGGGTTGGGGGGAGCGACATCCTCTTGGGCAGCTTGGGCAATGACCGGCTGGAAGGCGGCGACGACAACGATGTGCTGCAAGGCGGCGGCAACGACGATATTCTAGACGGCGGCAACGGCAACGATACCCTGACGGGCAACAATGGTTCCGATACGTTTGTCCTGCGGTCTAAGAGCGGCAACACCGTGATCACCGATTATCAGGTCGGGATTGACCGGCTGGGCCTTTCGTCCGGGATCAATCGGAATGAGGTGCGGATCGAGCAGCAGGGCGACAACACGATCCTCAGCTGGCGCGGCAGTCGCTTGGCCACCCTGCTCGGCGTCGCGGCCCAGGATATTAGCCCAGAGGATTTTGTCGAAGCTTCTCGGGCGGGAGTGCGGCGGCGCGGCACCAGCGGCAACGACCGGTTAGTCGGCACGGGCGGCAGCGACGAGCTGTTGGGGTTAGGCGGCAACGATATCCTACTGGGCCGGGGCGGCAGCGACCTGCTGGAGGGCGATATTGGCAACGACCAATTGCAGGGCGAAGCAGGCGGCGATCAGCTCCAGGGCGGCGATGGTGATGACCTGCTGGAGGGCGGCGACGGCGATGATTTCCTCCAGGCTGGCAATGGCAATGACCGGCTGCGGGGCGGAGCCGGGGTAGACACGTTCTTCCTGGAAACCAAAACTGGCCTCACCGTAATTGAGGACTTCCAGGACGGCACGGATGTCTTCCAGCTGGCGACCGGCCTCAGCCCTCGATTTGTCCGCTTCCAGGCCCAGGGCAACGACACCCTGATCCAATATGGCAACCAGACCCTGGCGCTGGTGCAGAACATTGCCCCCTCCCAGCTCAGCATTTCCTCCAGCGATTTTGTTTGATTTTGGTTCGAGTGGCCCTCCGCTAGCCTCAGCTAAAACTAGGCCCCAACTGGACAGATCAGCCGAGCCAGCTATGATGGTATGCAGTTGACATTTCTTAACGATACCAGCCTAGATGATTAGCTCTTTCCCCAGCTCGACAAAACTGAAGCAATTCGTTACCGATAAGCTGCTGTTTGGCCATGAGCCCAGCCTGGAGTTGAGCGCCATCTTGCTGGTCTATTTCGTCCAGGGCATCCTGGGCCTGTCGCGGCTGGCGGTCAGCTTCTTCCTCAAGGACGATCTGGCCCTGAGTCCGGCCCAGGTGTCGGCCTTCATGGGCGTAGCAGCCCTGCCCTGGATGATCAAGCCGCTATTTGGCTTCATCTCAGACGGCCTGCCGATTCTGGGCTACCGGCGGCGTCCCTACCTGATTTTGTCGGGCCTGCTGGGCACAACCGCCTGGTTGCTGCTGGCCACGGTGGTGCAAAACGCCTACACCGCGACCCTGGCGATCGCTCTGGCCTCCCTGTCGGTGGCCTTCAGCGATGTGATTGTCGATTCGCTGGTGGTCGAACGGGCTCGCCAGGAATCCCTAGAGTCGGCGGGCTCGCTCCAGTCGATCAGCTGGGGCGCTTCTGCCCTGGGCGGCCTGATCACGGCCTATTTCAGCGGCGTCCTGCTAGAGCATTTCAGCAACCGCACGGTGTTTGCGATCACGGCCCTGTTTCCCCTGATCGTCTCCCTGGTGGCCTGGTGGATCAGCGAATCCCGAGTCGAGAGCGCCAGCGAATGGGCGGTCGTTCGGGGCCAAATCGGCCAGCTCAAAACCGCGATCACCCAAAAGGCGATCTGGCTGCCCACCGCGTTTCTGTTCCTCTGGCAGGCCACCCCCACCGCCGACGCCGCCTTCTTCTTCTTCAGCACCAACGAGCTGGGCTTTCAGCCCGAGTTTCTGGGCCGAGTCCGGCTAGTCACCAGCATCGCCTCCCTGGTCGGGATCTGGCTGTTTCAGCGATTCATGCGCTCCGTCCCCTTCCGGGTGATTTTCGGCTGGACCACCGTGATTTCCTCGCTCCTGGGCATGACGATGCTGCTGCTCGTTACCCACACCAACCGGGCCATCGGCATCGACGACTACTGGTTTAGCCTGGGCGACAGCCTGATCCTGACCGTCATGGGCCAGATCGCCTACATGCCCGTGCTCGTCCTGGCGGCAAGACTCTGCCCTCCGGGGGTTGAGGCCACCCTGTTTGCCCTGCTAATGTCGGTCACGAACTTGGCGGGCCTGGTTTCCTACGAACTCGGTGCCCTGCTGATGCAGGGGCTGGGCATCACCGAAACCAACTTCACCCAGCTCTGGCTGCTGGTCGTGATCACCAACCTCAGCACCCTGCTGCCCCTGCCCTTCCTCACCTGGCTCCCCGACGCCGAAGCCACCCAGCTCCCCCCCACCGACCTCGGTTCTGCTCCAGCCGCCGACCTCTCCCCCGATCTAGTCACCACCCTCGAAGCCAGCTCCTAACCCCACCTCCCCATCTTCCCCACCCTCCCCATCTCCCCCATCCCCCACCATGAGTTTCCTCGGCGAACGCCCCACCCTCCCCACTCCCGACCTAGCTAACACCTCTCCCAGCAGCCAGTCCTACAGCCTGGAAGATTGGCGGCAGGGCTACCAGTCCCTCACCCAGGAATATGACTACTGGATCGAGGACGTGGAAGGCACGGTTCCGGTCGAGCTGAACGGCACCCTGTTTCGCAACGGCCCAGGCCTGCTCGACATCAAAGGCCAGCGGTTCCACCACCCGTTTGACGGCGACGGCATGATCTGCGGCTTCACTTTCTCAGAGGGGCGGGTGCATTTCCGCAATCGGTTCGTCCGCACCCAGGCATTCCTGGAAGAAGCGGCAGCGGGCAAAATTCTCTACCGGGGCGTGTTTGGCACCCAGAAACCCGGCGGCTGGCTGGCCAACGCCTTTGACCTGCGCCTGAAAAACATCGCCAATACCCATGTGATCTACTGGGGCGGCAAGCTGCTGGCCCTCTGGGAGGCCGCCGAACCCCACCGGCTCGACCCGGCCACCCTGGATACCCTCGGCCTCGACTATCTGGACGGAGCGCTTCAGCCCGGCGGAGCCTTTGCGGCCCATCCCCGGATCGACCCGGCTAGCGAACTGGACGAGGGCCAGCCCTGCCTGGTCAACTTCTCGGTCAAGCCCGGCCTCTCGACCACGATCACGATCTACGAATTCGCGCCCTCCGGTCAGCTGCTGCGGCAGCACGCCCATTCCGTGCAGGGGTTTGCCTTCATGCACGACTTCGCGATCACGCCTCACTACTGCATCTTCTTCCAGGCTCCGATGAGCTTCAACCCCCTGCACTACCTGCTGGGCTTCAAGGGAGCGGGCCAGTGCCTACAGCCGCGTCTCGACCAGCCTACCCAGGTGATTGTGATTCCCCGCAACGGGCGCGACCCGGTGCAGACGATTCCGGTGGAGGCGGGCTTTGTCTTCCACCACGCCAACGCCTTCGAACAGGATGGCCTGCTCTACGTCGATTCCATCTGCTACGGCGGCTTCCCCAGCATCGACGCCGACGAAAACTACCAGGAGGTGCGGTTTGACCGCCTCGACCCCGGCCAGCTCTGGCGGTTCAAGCTCAACCTGGCCGAACAGACCGTCGAGCGCCAGCTGATAGAATCCCGCTGCTGCGAGTTTCCCGCCCTCCACCCCGAGCGGGTGGGACGGCCCTACCGCTATGTCTATTTGGGGGCAGCCCACAACCCGGAGGGCAACGCCCCCCTGCAAGCCCTGCTCAAACTCGACCTGGAAACCGGCGAACGCCAGCTCTGGACTGCGGCCCCGCGTGGCTTCTCGGGCGAGCCGGTATTTGTGCCGCGTCCCGGTGCCAGTGCTGAAGACGACGGCTGGCTGCTGCTGCTCAGCTTCAACGCCGAACGACAGGGCTCGGAGCTGGTGATTTTAAACGCTCAAGACCTGAGCCAGCCCGTTGCCAGACTGGGCCTGAAACACCACGTACCCTACGGTCTACACGGCAGCTTCACGCCAGAGCGCTTCCTCTAGGCCGGGATAGTTCTAGGGGATGGTTCTAGGCCGAAGCACAGCCCTCCGGGTGGTAAACCCGCTCGGTCGAGGCCGGGTAGGCGGCCAGCGAATAGCTTCCCCTGGCGGGCCGGACGGGACGGCGCAATAGCTCACCGCCGCAATTAGGGCAAACAAATCTCAGCCAAGCCCCAGCCGGGGTTCGGCGCAGCTCCAGCAGAAGGTGCATTCGAACGAGCAAATCACCACCGCTTTAGAGTCGGGGGGCAGATCTCGGCACTCACAGTTGGGGCGGATTTCCAGCATCTTGTCGGCCTATACGCTACGATGCTGGTGATCTTACCGGGTTTAAGCCAAAATCGTGATTTCCCTGATTGACCGTGCTGCCGACCACGCCGAGCGTTTAGCCCTCGTTACCCCCGAGGGTTCCTTGACCTACCGGCAGCTGCTCCAGTGGTCAGGCCAAATCGCCGTCCAGCTCTTGAACGGGGTCGCCGATCTCCAGGAACAGCGGGTGGCTTTTCTGGTGCCCGCCGGGTTCGAATACGTCGCGGTCCAGTGGGGCATCTGGCGAGCGGGCGGCCTTGCCGTGCCCCTCTGTGTCTCCCACCCCCGGCCCGAGCTGGACTACGTGATCGCCAACGCCGACGCCTCGGTTGTGATTGCCCATCCCAGCTTTGCCGACCTGCTGCACCCGATTGCCCAGTCCCGAGGGCTG
>JBJTUI010000090.1:0-3562 GCA_046080625.1 Elainella sp.
GCTCTATTTTCCCTGTTCCCAATGCTGCTGGTGATCCTCAGTATTCTCGGTCTGTTGGTTGCGCCAGACACCGAGGCGTTTCAGCAGGTTCAGGAAGCCGTTAAGCGGTTTCTTCCCCCGGATGTTCACGATCTGGTTAAAAACACCGTTCTGGCCCTGAATCAAAACAGCGTCGGGGCGGGCCTGATCGGGTTTGCCGTGCTGCTCTGGACCGCCAGCTCCGTGTTCGCAATTCTCAAAAATTCGGTTGACAAAATCTGGCAGTCTCAAGCTCAGGAGCCGGAATCGGGTTCGCTGTTCCAGGGCGTGCTGTTCTTTATTGTGAATCGGCTGTTTGCGTTTCTGCTGCTGCTGAGCACAGGCTTGCTGCTGTTGGCCTCCCTGATCTCAAACATTGTGATTAAAGCCCTGCTAGAGCTGCTGGTCTGGTTCGAAGACTTCTTCCGGTTCCTCAAAATTGACGAATCGCAGCTTACCCAGGGGCTCCAGACCAGCTCTGCCTTTTTGATTCTGGCCCTGGCAGGCTGCGTTCTGTTCAAGATTCTGCCGTCGGTTTACGTGGCCTGGGGCGATGTCTGGCTGGGGGCGCTGTTGGCTACCACGCTGCTGATTGGGCTTCAGCAGTTAGTCAGCAATAGCGTGATCAGCATCGGCAGCCATTTCCTCTCCTACGGTGCCGTCGGCAGCGTAATGATTTTGCTGCTGTGGATTTTTCTCACCTGTCAGATTTTCCTGCTGGGCTGCGTGTTTTCCTACGTCTATGCCCACCTGTTTGGCAGCCGCCGCAATCGCGCCCGCTAGCTGAAGCTACCAGACTCTGGCCAGTCGCAGCCGAAAGCCCGGCAGCTCTGGATCGCCGCTCACGGTTTCTGGATTTTCCAAAATTTCCGGCTCTCGCTCGGGGCGATAGATATGCACCCGGCGCTGCTGCCGGTCAATTAGCCAGCCCAACCGGACGCCGTTCTCCTGATATTCCTGCATTTTGGCCTGCAAACTGGTGAGGGTATCGCTGGCGGAGCGTAACTCAACCACAAAGTCAGGGCAAATTGGGGCAAAAGAGGCTTTTTGAGCCTGAGTGAGCGCATGCCAGCGTTCCAGTCTGATCCAGGCGGCGTCGGGGGAGCGAGTCGCCCCATTGGGCAAGGTGAATCCCGTGCTGGAGTCGAAAGTTTCGCCAGTTCCATCCTGATCGGCCCAGTTAGCCAGCTGTTGAAACACCTTGCCACTGCGATTGCCCGTATCTGAAAAGGTTGGTGACATGATCAGAACTTCACCAGCCGCATTCCGCTCGATCCGCAGATCCCGATTGGCCTGACAGAACTCATAGAACTCCGTCGGGGACATGGCTGCAATTGCCGGTAGGTTGATCGCAATTGGACTGCTGGCGCTGTGAATCAGGAGGGTTGCCACAGGGGTTCTTCGGTGTTTCAGAGTGAAAAAGGAAACCAGGCCGGGATGGATTCCATTCTAAGCAATTTCCCAAATCCAGCAAAGCAGCTGTGCGAACGATGGGTGGAGGATGTATGGAGGATATGCTGCCTAGGATTCCTCAAACAGATTGATCTGGCCCTGGTAACCCGTGACAATTCGGCTGCCGTCTTTGAGGATATGGATTTCGATCTGGTCGCTGGCCCAGGTGAGCTGGGTTTGCAGGGCCGGGTTGAACAAATGCACCCGCTGATTGCTGGAAGAGACTAAGGAGTCTTGTAAAAATAACCTGAGCAGGCAATGGGCTTAAGCCCCTTGTTCAAGCCAGTAGACCGATCCAGGTGATCAACTTATTCGTACAAGCTGCCTAACGAGTTGGGGGAGTGAATCGCCAGGGATTCGACAAAAGCGCCGTCGATCAAAATATCCAGCTGGGAGAGCAGATCCTGTGCTCCTGCCGGAGCCTGGTCAGACTGAAGCTGTTCCAGGGTGAAGCCGGTAAACGACATGACGTTGAGGCCCGCTGCCTTCACCTGTCGCGCCAGATTCGCCAAGGCCGGAGCCTGCCAGAACGGTTCGCCGCCCGAAAACGTGACGCCCTGGTTGCGCGGGTTGCTGAGGATCTGCTGCACCAGATCTTCTACCGTCCGCAGCTGATTGATCTCAAACGACCAGGAATTGGGATTGAAGCAGCCCGGACATTCCCGCAGGCAGCCCTGCACCCAGATCACCGCCCGACAGCCGGGACCGTTGACCTCCGACTCGTCCACATAGCCCATCAGGTTGAGATAGCCCGCCGGAATTTCCAGCAGCTGCAAGTAGGGATTGGTTTTGCGAAGTTTTAGCATGGGTTGACATCCTCTGCTTGTCTAGAACAGAATCTCGGACTTGAACCGGGAAGCACCCCCTCTGCCAGCGCTTTTCTATCAGCGCCACAGCACCAGCCAGCGCCATCAGCCAGCCGCATACCGAACGGGAATGCCCAGCTCGGCGGCGATGCGGGCGGCAAACGCCTGCAACAGGTCTGGCTCGATCGACCTCAGTGCTTGCGCCGGGTAGGGACAGTGGACATGGTTGGCGCGGGACTCCAGCTGCTGGGTGAGCGATCGGGGCCGTCTGGGGCGATTCAGCTGAATTTCATCGGGCCTGAGTTCAGCCATCCACTCAATATATTCAGCCTGTTCCGATTGGCTCCAGCCTGTGAGCAGCATCGTCTGTATTGCCAGATGGCCCCGGTAGCGCTGGCGAAACTGCTGTAGCCCGGCCCAGAGGTGCTGTAGGTCAAACCCAGCCAGGGGCCGATTCACCCGCCGCAGCCGATCTGCCGAAATCGCATCCAGCTTGACGGCCACCCAATCGGCCAGATCCAGATCCTGACGGACGGCGGGGTCGGTCAGCAGGCTGCCGTTGGTCAAGACGCCCACCGGTTTGGCGATGATTTGTCTGGCTGTCCTGAGAATGTCGGCCAAATTTGCCGCCAGGGTTGGTTCGCCGCTGCCGCTGAGCGTGACGGTATCGATTGGGCAGGACGGCAGGGCCAACAGCTCTTGCTGGATCTGGGCGGTTGGGACAAACACCTGGCGCTGACTGCTGGCCCGCTGAATCTCTCCTAACTGACAGTAGACACAGTTGAACGAGCAGGTCGAGACGGCCCCGATTGGATCGATTCCTAGCGATTGGCCGAACCGCCAGGAAGTGACCGGCCCATAGACCGCAGGAACCGGATGAACTGAATGAACCGGATGAACCGAATGAACAGCAGGCTCAGCAGCAGTGACCATGATGAATTCCAGCCCTCCCAATCGAACTTGTTGCAGTCGAACTTATTGCAGTTGAACTTATTGCAGTTGAACTTGTGGCAGTCGAGCTTGTGGCGTTAGACCAATTTTCTATGAGCCTGCATAGAAAGAGGGGTGTGGGGACGGAGTCCCCACAAGGGGGCGAAGCCCCCTTGACCCCCATTTATTCTGTGCAGCTTCAAAAAGAATTGGTATTAGACCTCTTCTAGATAAATATCGCGGTACAGGTCGGTCTCTTCTGGTCCAATCAGGTGTTTTAGCCCTTCCTGACGGGACTGCAACAGCTGCTGACCCAGATGGGCGATTTCTCCCTCGGGCAAGTCGGCCTGGGCGAT
>JBJTUI010000091.1:0-4715 GCA_046080625.1 Elainella sp.
CTCGGCGTCGGTGATGTCTAGACCCATGACCAGAAACCGGGGCCAGAAAATTACATCGTTGATCATGCCGAGAAACTGGCGGGCAGCCAGCGGGATATCAGAAATGGAATAGCGCTGTTGATCAATTTCGCGCTGCAAATAGACATGGAGTTGATTCAGGTAGGGTTCCTTGCCCCGGCGGTAGAGCTCTTCGCCCAATTCGGGGAAGCGGGGTGCCTCGGCAATAATGACGCGAGTCAGGGCCTCGATTTGGGGCTCTCGCAGCAGGCGGGCATATTCTAGACCGATGGCCGTCAGGGTCGTGACCGGATCAGCCTTCTCGGTTGAAAGCTCAGCCGCATTCACTTCTGTTTCCCAAACTTTGGCCATAATTCCGCCAAACAGATCGCGCTTCGTCGAGAAATGTTTGTAGACGGTAGCTGTGGAAACCCCGGCCTCTTTGGCCACCAGCTCCAGCGTCGTGCGCTCATAGCCCGCCGCCAGAAAGTGCTTCACGGCAGCCGTCAAAATGGCCTGACGTTTCTGGTCAGCAACGGATTTACGGTAGTCCTCAAGCGGCATTACAGGGTTCAGTAGGTTGGTGCAATGATTTGGAGAGTGGGGGTTTGGGGGCTGCGCCCTCTGCACTGCCTCACCCCATCTTGGGATTAATTTAAACTCAGATATTCAGCAGCGAACAGGTTGGCAGCTGGTCAGTCAGTCAGCTCCACTAGTTTACCGCCTGACTCGCTCTATAGACAAGATAAGGTAAGTCAATCAACTTACTATTGACAGAACTCCAACTCACCTTGCAAGTTATTTATAGTGAGTGACTTAACTCACTATGTAAACCGCAGGGGGAAATACAATGAAGCGCTATCTGGCTTTGTTTTTAGGAGGGTTTGCGATCGCTCTGCTCAGTGCAGGCATTCTGGTAGCCCAGTTTCAGGCCGCTCGGGCGACAGCCGTTGCCCAGGCTACCGGCAATTTGCAGGCGCTTTCGACTCGGTTTGATCAACCCGCAGCGCTGGAGGGCTGGCAGGAGTTTCAGGTGGAGGGTTGGGTTCCGAAGTGGGAGCCTCCCAAAATAGAGGCAGGCCAACTCGTGCTGCGGCCCCAGTCGTCGGGCTGGTTTGAAGACAATACGGCGGGGCACCTCTATCGGGAAGTGACGGGCGATTTCATTGTCACCATCCGCCTGAAAGTAGAAGGCACCCAGAGTCCGGTACCGCAGCGGTCGTTTTCGCTGGCGGGTCTGTTGATTCGTGCGCCCCGAAATTTCAGCCGCAGCAGTTGGACGCCCAAGCAAGAAAACTGGCTGTTTTTCAGTCTGGGGACTGCCTTTCCGGCAGGACAGCCCCAGTTTGAGATCAAGTCTACCGCCAACAGCCTGTCTACCCTGAAGATTTCGGAGGCCAAACCGGGCTGGACCAGATTGCGGATCGCTCGCTCTGGCGAACTGTTTACCCTGCTCTATCAACAAGAGGATTCCAGCGAATGGCAGGTGTTGGATCAGTTTATCCGCCCCGATCTGCCCGTCACTCTGAACGTGGGGTTGACGGCCTACGCCGACTGGGATTCGATGGCTCCCGACTACCCCAACTACCAGAAATACAACGAGCAGGGCGCATCCAGCCAGAATGCCGATCTGGTGGCCTACGTTGAGTCGATCCAGTTTCGCCGTCCCAGTACGCCGCGCTTCCCGATTGCTACCCTGAATCCCAGCGTTTCGTTTGATCCCCAGCTTTCCCAGACCCGCATGGCTGAGCTGACGGCAGATTGAGCAGTGCGGTGTTTTTGAAATATTTTTTCTGGAGGTCGCCATGCGTCGCTGGATCAACCTGCTGGTTATTTTTGTCGCGTCACTTGGGGTAGCAATTGGTTGTACTGGTCTATTTCCTTCTCGGCCTGGTGCTGATAGCGATTCTGTATATCAAGCTGCGGAACAATCCCACGAAAATTCCAGCGGTTCGGTATCCACTATTGCGTTTCCAGCTGATTATCGACAGCAGTTCGTCCAATATGCCACGGTGGATTGCCCCAATAGTCGCATTGTTCGCAAAATGTATGTCAACCCCAACCCGCTGGAAACGCTGGCAGCCAGTCAGACCGTCCCTGAAGGCACTGTGATTGTGATGGAGACGCATTCAGCCCATGCCGCAGCCGACGGGCGACTGGTGCCCGACCGACTCAACAACGTCTTCATTCGAGCCAAGACACCCGAACCCAACGCCAATCCCGACAGCGGCCAGTGGCATTCGGTTTGGTATAGCCCAGACGGAGATCTGGTGTCAGACGACCAGAGTTCCTGCATCAGCTGCCATACGAGTGTGCGCCAGCGAGACTATTTGTTCACGCTACCGGCCCTAATTGCGGCGGCCCAAACCGGAAAAATGCAATATCAGCAGACAGAGTTTGGCACCTCGGTTTGCCGCTAGATTCGAATTCTAGGCCACATTTAGCTGCATCACCCACTGCATCAGATGTCGCCACTCCGGCGTGCGGGCTAATTCGTCGGCCCGAAACTCACTGCCCCAACTCTTAGAGAAGGCCGTAAAGCTGTCGCCCCAATGCACCACCATTTCAATCGGGCTGTAGGGCGAATAGGACCAGGCCCGTTGGAGATGGGCCACCATTTCAGACAGGTGGCCCGTGTAGTAGAGATACCAGGCAATCCAGACCAGGGTGTTATAGCGGGTCTGGCGCTCCAGCCAGCGGATTTGTTCCGGCAGATTGGGCTGGGCAAAAAAATGGTCGATCACCGCCGCCAGCGAACGGGCCTGGGGCAGCCCTTTGTGCATGGCGCTACTCTCGTGCTGGCGATACTTGACGGTAATTTGCCGTAACCAGGCGGCCTCACAGCCCATCAGGGCCAGCCGCAGCACCAGCTCCGTATCTTCTGCCGGAGGGAAGCGGGGGTCAAACCCGCCCGAACGCTCCAGCCAGTCGCGGCGAAACAGCATGGCGCTGGGCAATACCGGTTTCCAGCGCAGCCAGCTTTCCAGGGTGAGGTCGGGCACCTGCTGCCAGGGCTCCACATCCATCAAGAAGCGGCCCTGACTGTCTACCCGCTGCCAGCCGCTGTGGATCAAACCAAGATCCGGATTGGCCTCAGCCAGCGCCATCTGGGCGGCCAGCTTGTCGGGCAGAAACAGATCGTCAGCATCCAGAAACGCCACCCATTCGCCCTGGGCCATCTGGATACCGTGGTTGCGGGCCAAAGCCACCCCCTGATTAGCCTGGGAAATAGCCAGAAGCTGATTGCCATAGCGGTGCAGCACCTCTGGCGTGGCATCGGTCGAGCCGTCGTCTACCACAATGATTTCGAAATCGCGGTAGGTTTGGGCCAAAACGCTCTCAATCGCCGCTGGTAAATAGTCCGCACAGTTATAGGCTGGAATCACCACGCTGACCCGAGGCCGCGTTGGTACAGATGGGGCTGGGTTCGAGATGTGGGCCAATGGGCTGGGCTTCTGGACTGGAATCACAACAGGGGGGGCTGGTTTTGGAAAACCGGTTTGGGGAAACCCGGTGAAAACGGGCGCAAGCACCACTACTTTAGCCGTGGAGCACCACATCCGGGTTGTTAGCTTCTACATTCTTCACCCGGTGGGAAGCTTCTTCCGCCAAATCAATCAAATCTACCTTGCGCTTGGCCCATTCCGACACGTCGGCAAAACTGCCAGAAAACTTCTCAGCAGCGTCGCAGAGGTAGTCCAGGAAGGTGTTGGCCACCACCGAGAGCTGCTTGCCCGCCAGGTAAACCACATACCACTGGCGCGAAATCGGGAAACCTTCCACGTCCAGAATGGTCAATTCAGAGTTGGCCCCTTCGGGCAGCAGCGTGTGGCGCGACAGCACCGACAGGCCCAGCCCGCCCGCCACAGCCTGCTTGATCGCCTCATTGCTGCCCAGTTCCAGCCGCACCTTCACCGACAGCTTTTCGGCATCCAGCAGTTTTTGCAGCGCGCCGCGGGTGCCAGACCCCGGTTCACGCATGATGAAATACTCTTCGGCCAACCGGCGCAGCGGGATATTGCGTTCTCCGGCCAGGGGATGGTCGTAGGGCGCAACCACCACCAGCGGATTTTCTAGAAAAGCGTGGGATTTGATATCGATGTGATCCGGCAGCTGGCTCATCACATAGAGGTCGTCCTGGTTGTTGGTCAGCCGTTCGATCACACCCTCGTGGTTTGTGACAGACAGGGAGACATCAATGCCGGGATAGTTCTGGCAGAACGGCCCCAGCAGTCGCGGCATAAAATATTTGGTCGTGGTGATCACGGCCAGCCTGAGCTTGCCCTGCTTCATGCCCTTCAGGTTAGCCACCGACATTTCCAGCTGGTCGAGCCGCTGAAAAATCTCCTGGCAGGTGGAATAGAGTTCCCGACCCGCATCGGTCAGGTAGAGCCGTTTGCCGACCTGCTCAAACAGCGGCAGCCCAATCGCCTTTGTGAGCTGCTTCACCTGCATTGAGACGGTGGGCTGGGTGAGGAACAGCTCTTCGGCAGCGCGGGTAAAGCTACCGTGTCGGGCCGTCGCTTCAAACACTTTCAATTGGTGTAGGGTTGCGTGAATCAAGGATACTTCTCCTAGGTTTGATAAGTAGGGGCCTGGACAAAAGACAAAAGAGGCTTACCAGATTGGATGGCAACACAGGTGAATTGATGCGGCACGGGCAGATGTTCATACTCAGTCTGGAACGAGACTGGCAAAGCGTTGAAGCCGGGTTTCAA
>JBJTUI010000092.1:0-4821 GCA_046080625.1 Elainella sp.
GGGCGGGCTTTCGGTCGGTGCTTTGGCCCTGCTGATCGCAGCGGCACCTGCCCGGGCCGAAAACCTGGAGCAGATCCAGCAGTTGCTCTCCACCAACGAATGCAGCCGTTGCGATCTCAACAAGGCCGGGTTAGTCTACGCCGAGCTGACCGGCGCTAACCTGTCGGCAACCAGTTTGATTCAGGCCAACCTCAGCCACGCCGACCTGAGTGCGGCCAACCTGACTCAAGCCCAGCTGAATGGCGCGACCCTGTTTGGGGCCGATTTGACCGGGGCCGACCTGCGCGGGGCCAACCTGCAAGGGGCCGACCTGCGTGAGGCGATTTTGACCAATGCCAACCTGGAGGGGGCAAATCTAGATGGTACTTCGCTCCTGGGTGCGATTGGACTGCCCGCCAGCGTCGCCACCGCTGCCAACTACTACGGCTGGGGCATGCAGGAAGCCGCTCGAGGCAATTTTCGGGGCGCAATCGACAACTACAACCGGGCTCTGGAGCTGGATTCCGATTCGGCCAATGCCTACCTGGCCCGCAGCATTGCTCGGTTTCGGTTAGGCGACCGGGCCGGGGCGCTAGCCGATGCCCAGCGGGCCGACGAACTCTATCTGGCCCAGAACCACGACCAGGGCCACCAGGTTGCGTCCCAATTTGCTCTGGGCATTGAGCAGTCGGAGGAAAACTACATCAAAGAGCAGCGCGGCAGGCAGGGTGGCGGTGCAGGCGGCAATATTCTCAACGTGCTGGGCGGTCTGGCCGGGGTAGCGCTGCAAATGCTACAGCTCGGCTTGTTTTAGCCCGAATTACCAGCCCTACAGTTCCGGCATTCTGCGCCAGTCGGTGGCCTGCTCGTAGGCGTAGGCCGCTTGCAGCACCCGGTCTTCGCGCAGGACGTTGCCGATGATTTGCAGGCCGATGGGCAGTCCCTGGTCATCAAAACCGCAGGGCAGACTGAGGCCGGGCAGTCCGGCCAGATTCACCGGGATGGTCATCAGATCCAGCAGGTACATGCCGAGCGGATCGTCAGTTTTTTCGCCGGTTTTGAAGGCGGTGGTGGGCGAAGTCGGCGAGATCAGCACATCTACCTCGGCAAAGGCAGTTTCAAAGTCCTGCTTGATCAGGGTACGCACCTTCTGGGCCTTGAGATAGTAAGCATCGTAGTAGCCCGCCGACAGGGTATAGGTGCCAATCATGATCCGGCGTTTCACCTCCGGCCCAAACCCCTCGGCCCGCGTCTTGGTATACATCTCCATCAGGTTGCCGGGGTTGGGCGTGCGGAAGCCGTACTTCACGCCGTCATAGCGGGCCAGATTGGCCGAAGCCTCGGATGGAGCGATGATGTAGTAGGCGGCGACGCCGTAGCGAAACTGGGGGCAGGAAATCTCGCGAATCTCGGCTCCCAGGGCTTTGAACTGCTCGATCGCCTGCTGTACGGCCTGATTGATTGCCGGATCAACCCCTTCGCCCAGGGTTTCCTTGATCACGCCGACCCGGAAGGGCTTGGGCAGTTCGGGTTTGAGCAGGCTGGGGTAGTCGGGAATTTCCACCTTGAGGCTGGTCGAGTCTTTGGGGTCGTGGCCAGCAATTTCCTTCAGCAGAATCGCCGCATCCTCTACCGAGCGGCCAAACGGCCCGATCTGATCGAGCGAGGAGGCAAAGGCCACCAGGCCATAGCGCGACACCAGGCCGTAGGTTGGCTTCATGCCCACGACGCCGCAGAGGGCCGCTGGCTGACGAATCGAACCACCCGTATCCGATCCCAGGGCCACCGTACATTCCCCGGCTGCTACTGCCGCCGCCGACCCGCCCGACGAGCCGCCCGGAATCCGGGCCAGATCCCAGGGGTTGGCCGTGGGGCCAAAGGCCGAATTTTCGGTGGAGCCGCCCATCGCGAACTCGTCCAGGTTGGTTTTGCCGACCATCACCGCACCTGCTGCTGCCAGCTTGGCCGTCACGGTCGATTCGTAGGGCGGCACAAAGTTTTCCAGGATTTTCGAGGCGCAGGTAGTGGGAATGCCCTGGGTACACATGTTGTCCTTGATGCCAGTCGGAATCCCAGCCAGCCAGCCAATTTCCTCGCCCGCCGCAATCTTGGCATCCACCACTTTTGCCTGGGCCAGCGCCTGCTCAGTCGTGACGTGCAAAAAGCTGTGCAGCTTAGGTTCTAGCGCCTGAATCCGCTCCAGGGCCGCCTGGGCAATTTCGACCGCCGAACGGTCTTTCGAAACAAGCTGATTGTGCAATTCGCGAATGGATGTCATGCGTAACCTCTTTCTCAACGGATGGGCTGCTCCCCCTATCAAGTGTACTTGGCAATGGGGTTCTGGGTTTGGCTTCGCTCAACCTGCATTTGTGGCTGGGGTCTGTTGCTGGGATCAGCAGCTGGCTGGCTCAGCTGGTTTTTGCATCAGCGAAAAGGAATTGGCATAGAAGCTGGCCAATTTAGCTGGCCAATTTAGCTGGCCAATTTAACAGGGCGAAACCCTCTAGAATCCAAAGGAGTAGGCTAAGGCGAACAGTCCCAGCCCACGCTCTGGTCGTGGTCGGCCTACCTGGTCGGTTGGCCTGTCTAGTTCAATTGCCTCCAAACTGAGTTCTCAGGGCGAGTTTTCAGGGTTAGTTTTCGTTAGCTTCAGCAGGTCTGCTATGTCTCAACCTTCTAGTTCTATTTGCTCGGTTTTTCCACTCCAGGTTCTTGTAGAAGGCGAGGGCTACCCGATTCTCTGTTTGCATGGCCATCCCGGCTCTGCCCGCAGCATGTCGGTGTTTACCCAGCATCTCTGCCAGCGGTTCAAAACCATTGCTCCCGATCTGCGCGGCTATGGGGCCAGTCGTCCGACCCCACCGTTTGAGCTAGAGGCCCACCTCACCGATCTGGAAGCCCTGCTCGACCACCTCCAGATTGCTCGCTGTCTGGTCCTGGGCTGGTCTTTGGGCGGCATTTTTGCCACCGAACTGGCCCTGAAGTTTCCCGACCGGGTTAGCGGTCTGGTATTGATTGCCACCGCAGCAAGACCCTGGGGCAACCATCCGCCCGTCACCTGGCAGGATAATCTGTATACCGGGATTGCCGGAATTCTGAATCGGCTCAGACCGGGCTGGCAGTGGAATATCGACCAGTTTGGCAAGCGCTCCCTGTTTCGCTATCTGATTCAGCAGCATACACCTCGCGCCTACTGGCACTTGGCCCACGAGGCCCTGCCCGCCTATCTGCAAACTTCAGGTGCCGCCGATCGCGCCCTCAGCCAAGCTCTGCGCCGGGGCTACAACCGCCTGGCCGATTTGCCGCAGATCCGCTGTCCCGCTCTGGTGCTGTGCGGGTCCGCCGACCGCCATATCACTGCCGCTGCCAGCCTCGAAACTGCCCAAGCGCTGCCCGACTGCCGCAGCTACTGCTATAACAATGTGGCCCACCTGTTTCCCTGGGAAATTCCCGATCGGATGCTACAAGATCTGGATCAGTGGCTGGCTGACCACCCTCAAGTGATCCAACCCCTTACCTCCGATCTGCAATGCTAGGCCCGCTGGTTTGCCTAGACCTGGCCGCCCAGCATAATCGGCGAGATGTCAGATTGGCTGGATTTGTTGCCCTCGTCAAAGATCGTGAGCTGCGCTGGTTTGCAACGCTTGATGTTGACCTTGATTCCCCTTGCGCCTTCCTGCTCTAGATCGGCCACGAACCCCGGCTGAGCGGCTTTTGCCTGACTCGAACTGCCGTAGGGGCCAAAATAATATACGCAGCTAGGGGATTCGGTGGTGATTTCTACCCACCAGGCCAATCCTAGAAACTCAAGCGTATCCAACCAAAAATCGTTCATAAGCGCCTACCCGATTGCAAGATGCGATGACCTAGGGAACTACTGACCCAGTGACTGCTCCAGTCTCTCGGCCTAGTCTGACCCAGCCATTTGGCTCAGCTTTTGGCCCGGCTATTTGGCTCATCTGATAGCTGGCCCGCTAATTGGCCTGCTAATTGGCCCGCTAATTGGCCTGTGGACTGACCCACTGACTGGGCTACCTAGTATAAACTTTTTAACATTCTGTTTATACTGTGTTCTGCCAGGTTTTGCAAAGCCTAGTTTGATACGGTTTTCAGCCGAAATCGCTGGGATCGCCGCTGCCGAAATACTTCGTAAAGCACCATACCGGCAGCCACCGAAGCGTTGAGGCTAGGAACGCTGCCCTGGAGCGGAATCGAGACCAGAACATCGCAGGCTTTCTGGGTGAGCAGACTCAACCCTTCGCCCTCTGAACCCACCACCAGCACGATTGCCCCGTTGAATGAGACGGCATCAATTGCCTGGCTGGCCTCGGCCACCGTACCGTAGATCCAGAAACCGGCAGCCTTCAGTTCTTCTAGAGCCCGAGCCAGGTTGATCACCCGCGCCACGGGAAAAGTTTCCAGCGCGCCTGCCGCCACTTTAGCCACGGTCGAGGTAATGCCAACGGCTCGCCGCTGGGGAATCACTAAACCCTGGGCACCCATGGCTTCTGCTGAACGAATGATTGCGCCCAGATTGTGGGGATCGGTGATACTGTCGGCAACCAGAACCACCGGATGCTCAACGCTGGCCTTGGCCCGCTGGATCAAATCGGCCAGATCGAGGTAGTCGTAGGAAGACACCTGGGCCGCAATTCCCTGGTGGGTCGCGCCCTGGGTCATCTGATCGAGGCGACGCGGCTCGACTTCATCAATCACGGCTCCTGCGGCTTTGGCTTCGGTCAGCAGGGTGTGAAAGCGGGGATCATAGCGCAGGCGCGGCGTCACCCAGATCCGGTTCAGGGCGCGCTCGCCCTCCAGAGCGGCCAACACGCTGTGGCGTCC
>JBJTUI010000093.1:0-3268 GCA_046080625.1 Elainella sp.
CTGACCGCGCACGGCTTCCAGGGCAACTTTGGCCTTGAAATCAGCACTGTATTGTTTGCGTTTGTTTGCCATGCTGTACTACTCCGATTGGGGGAGTATTCAGAGCTTAGCATCCTGTCTAGTTTTTGGGGTCCACTTCAGAGACCGTCTTGAACTTTGCGAGTAGTTTAGAATTTCGGGGCAACCGACCTGTTGTTCAATTGATTTCCAAAATCTATGAAACGGGTGTTAAGTTGACTCAAACCGAGATGACTGACTTAGGAGTCTTGTAAAAATAACCTGAGCAGGCAAGGGGCTTAAGCCCCTTGTTCAAGCCAGTAGACCGATCCAGGTGATCAACTTATTCGTACAAGCTGCCTTAGAGCAGCAGTTTCAACGTCTACCAGGACTCGAAAAATGGTTCGTCGAAATCCCTGTGAGTAGCGCCTAATGATTGGATGACTTTTTCCTTGCACTGCTCTAAGCAATATCAGCCGCGTACCCCTATGCTGATTGACATTGAGGCGATCCAGCGTCTCTAGGGCAAAAACTGAAGCACCAACCGCGGTGATACCGTCTATCGCTGGCGACCCAACGAAACGTTCATTGAAACTATTTATGATGCAGGTGGTATCGATACAATTAATGCGCGCAATCAGCGGCAGGACACGGTAATCGCACTTGCTCCGGGACAATTTAGCTCAGTGGGCAGATTAGGCGGTGTGCCCGTAAGAAATAATCTGACGATTGCCTATGGTGTCGATATTGAGAATGCTGTTGGTGGTGCAGGCAATGACACTCTGACGGGAAATCAGGGGGCAAATAGCCTGGCGGGAAATGCAGGCGCAGATCGGCTGACGGGTCTGGCTGGAAACGATCGGCTCACGGGCGGCGCAGGCAATGATGTCTTTGTGTTTCAAACTGAAAATGACGGACTAGACACGATCACCGACTTTGGCCAGGGTAGCGATGTGATTGATGTGAGTTCCCTGCTGAAGCAGATAGGGTACCAGATAGGTTCCAGTGGTACCGATCCGTTTGTGGAAGGCATACTCTCCAGTTCTATTCAGCTCGGAAATACAGTCATCGCGCTGGACAAAGACGGCTTTGCCGGAAATTTACCAGCCGCGCCGCTAGTGATTCTGGAGAACTTTACAGATCTGCAAAACCTACCGGCAGCGATCAAGCTGCTGTAGCAAAATGCTTTCTCAGGTAATTCTCTAGGCGGCTTGAACATGGGCCGCAGAGGAACCTACCGAGCAATTCAACCAGGTTGCCCTACCGCCTGCCGCATCAACCCGCTACAGGTGCTTTTCCTGCCAGGATTGATGCGGTTCTCGCAGCCATTGAAAAGCAACCAAATTCAGCAGCAGGCCAATCACGAGCAAAATCGCCATTAGCGCGATCTGATACCAGGCAATGGGTTGAACAGTCAGATCTGCAATCAGATGAATCGCATTAAGAACTGTGAATATAACGGTTAACCCGAAGTGAATTCTGCGATAGCGTCTGGAACTTAAAAAACTTGTCGCAATGATTGCCGCCATGGGGAACGTAAAGAAAGCCAACATTAACCACAGAATTGAACTGATCTCAGCAATATTCTGTGCCGAGCTTTCAACTACGCTGATCCCGTGAAATAAAGGCATCAGGCCTAGCTGGGTATGAAACAGCAAACCGAGTAGAAACACTGTCCAAAGGTTGATAATTTTCTGTTGATACTGAACCATATTGACCCTCCCATCTACCTGGGCTCTCCAAACAATTGGACCATTTTTAGCTTAACGTTTGCGACAGCCAACCGTAGGTGCTCCGCCAGCCTGCACAGGTGCAAAGAGCAGCAGTTTTAACCGTCACAGCACAACCGCAGCAAGGCCGCCGCTCATAAAACTTCTGAAATAAAGCCTCTAGACAAATTTTTCTTTTTATTCTAAATTCTAAACTAGAAAAATTTTCTTTTCTAAGAAGAATGCTCTCTGATGAAATAGATTCAAAAATTGTTGAGCAATTGATGCGGCAGGGACGCATCACCTGGTCTGAGCTGGCCCAAACCCTTGGCCTTTCGGCCCCAGCAGCGGCAGACCGGGTCCGACGGCTAGAAGAGCGCGGCGTCATCCAGGGCTATAGCGCCCAAATCAACCCCAGCGCCGCTGGCTGCGAACTCACGGCCTTCATCACCGTCACCCTGGCCGACAGCCGACAGCGATCCGCCTTCCTGACCAAAATTCACAGCCTCCCCGAAATCCAAGAATGCCACCACGTCACGGGCGAAGCCGACTACTGGCTAAAAATCCGCTGTCGCAACACCCAGGATTTAGAACGCCTGATCAGCGACGATCTCAAAGCGATCAAAGGTCTCAGCACCCGCACCACCATCGCCCTGTCTACGGTGAAAGAGACGGCGGTTTTGCCGGTGTATGGAGGGTGAGGGGGTGAGGAGGTGAGGGGATGAGGGGGTGAGGGGGGTAGATAGTGTATGCTCCAGTGCTGACCTGCTTCCTCTACACCCTACCTGCCCCTGCCTCCCGCTTTGCCTCAAACTCTCAAGACCGGCTCTACAAAACCCTCCCCAGCCACCTCCCCTGTTACCGGGCGCACGTCCCACCTCCCCACCTCCCCACCTCCCCACCTCCCCACCTCCCCCATCTCCCCACCTCCCCACCTCCCCACCTCCCATGCCCCTCCTCCTCCGCAGCATCCTCATCGGCTTCTCAATCGCCGCTCCCGTCGGGCCAATTGCCATCCTAGGAATTCGCCGCACTCTGGCTGAGGGGTGGTGGGTTGGTCTGCTGACCGGGCTGGGTGCGGCCACGGCTGACGCGATCTATGGCTGTATTGCCGGGTTTGGCCTCACCTGGATCGCCAGTTTTCTGACCAGTCAGGCCATCTGGCTGAAGCTGATTGGCGGCCTGTTTCTCTGCTATTTGGGTATCAAGACGGCCCTGAGCAAACCAGCAGAGCAGACCGCAGCGCCACCGGGCCTGAGCAAAAGCGGGCTGGCAGCCTACCTCTCTACCGTGTTTCTGACCCTGACCAACCCGATGACGATTCTGGCTTTTGCCGCCGTGTTTGCCGGGTTGGGGCTCGCCACAGACCAGCACGACTACGGCAGTGCCCTGGTTTTGGTCGCGGGCGTGTTTATCGGCTCAGCCCTCTGGTGGGTCAGCCTGGTCACTGGGGTCAGCCTACTGCGGTCGCGGTTCAATCCTCGGCGGATGCAAGGATTAAACAGAATTTCCGGTGCGATTTTGCTAGTCTTTGGCATAATTGCCCTCAGTTCAGTCAGAGG
>JBJTUI010000094.1:0-2711 GCA_046080625.1 Elainella sp.
ATTCGTGAAAATTGGGAACAAAGCCCAGTGAAGCAAAAGTCTAACTAGGATGGTAATAGCAGGGTATTAACAGGTATGACGACTCGTTCAACTACAGCTTCTTCAAACAGCGGCAACACTTCAGTTACGCTCAGCACTGGCTTAACCAATGCCTTGACTAGCCTGGGCTTACAGGCTTCAGGATTTGGCACCACCCAGATCACCAACGGCATAGCTCGCTTTCTGATTACGGGCGGTGCGGCTGATCTGGCTGCGACTCGGGTTGAGATTTTGCACGACGGCGGTTTAACCCTGCGGTCTGGCAGTCGAGTGGTCAATCTCACCGATTTTTCGATTTCTAATTTAGGTAATCAGCCTGTTTTGACCGGGCTGGTGACTGTAGACGGCAACCTGGTAGCGCGGGCTCCGCTGTTTAACCTGCAAATTGGCAATGTCTCCGCCAACAACGAGAATGGTATCACCGACCTCGCCCTACAAAACGTTGCTGTCACGCTGACGGCTGAAGCCGCTGCTACCCTGAACCAGGCCTTTGGCGTCACGGCCTTTCAATCGGGCTTCAATATCGGTACGGCCCAGGTCGAGGCGTTTGTGGAAACCGCAACTGGCAATGTGGAGGGCGTCAGCCCACCGCCGATCCAGACCGAGCCCAGCGGCCTCACCTCCGTCACGCTAAACAGCACTCTGCTCACGGCCCTTACCAGCTTTGGCGTCCAGGCCAGCGGGTTTGGCGGTACCCAGATCCAGAACGGCGTCGCCACCTTCCCGATTGTCGGCGGGGCGGCGGATCTGCGGGACAGTCAGGTAGAAATTAACCACAGCGGCGGCCTCAGCTTCCGCAGCGGCAACACCCGTGTCACGGCTAGCGATTTCTCAGTCACCAATTTGGGCAACCGGCTAGTGCTGACCAGTCTGATCAGCGTCAACGGCGGCTCCCTCACCCGCGCCCCCCTGTTTGATTTACAGCTTGGCAGCCTCAACAGCAGCCCTGTCACCGGCCAGCGCAACCTGACCAATCTGGATCTGCAAAACGTAGCGCTCACCCTGGCTCCCGAAGCCGCAGCGGCCCTGAACCAGGCGTTTGGGGTGACGGCATTTCAGCCCGGCCTCAGCATCGGCACGGCCCAGGTAGATGCCTTTGTCAACAGCCGCACGGGCGATGTGGAGGGCACTAACCCCCTGCGGGTAATTGACGTGACGGGCACCAATCAGCTGCTGTTTACCGGCCTCGATAGCGATGTGATCAACGCCGCTACCAGTCGAGGCGGCAACCGGATCTACAGCGATGGCGGGGCCGATACGCTGCTGCTGGGCGCGAACGACCGGGTGCAGGGCGGCGAGGGCGACGATCGGTTCTACGCGGGCACGGGCGGCGGCAACCGGATTACCGGAGGTGCAGGGGCCGACCAGTTCTGGATCGCCAACAATGGTCAGGTGCCGACCAGCGCCAACGTGATCACCGACTTCCAGGCCGGGACAGACGTGCTCGGCGTTGAAGGGCTGGTGACCAACTTCAACCAGCTGCAAATTCGTCAGCAGGACGACGACACGCTGATTTCGGCCAACGGTAGCCGTCTAGCGGTTCTGGAAAATGTGCGGGCCAGTCGGCTGTCGGCCTCTAACTTTGCCCTAGTCGGCCTCGGACAGAACGGGGAGCCCGATGATCTGATCGACCGGGTGAGCAAACCCACATCGACCTTTCCCCGCAACGCCCGCAATATTATTGAAGTCACCAGCCGGGGCGAAGAGGTGGAAGGCAGCAGCCGCAACGATCTGATCGATGCCAGCGCCAGCCGGGGCCGGAATCGGATTTTGGCCGACCGGGGCAACGACACGGTTGTATTGGGCCAGCGCGACCAGGTGTTGGGGGGCCGGGGCAACGATCGCTTCTTTGTCCAGTCGGGCGGCGGAAACCGCCTCACGGGCGAGGCCGGACGCGACCAGTTCTGGATCGCCAACGGTGAATTTCCGGCGGCTACCAACACCGTGACCGACTTCCAGCGCGGCACGGACGTAATCGGCATCTCGGGGCTAGGCGTCAGCCAGTTTGACCAGCTCATCCTGACCCGCCGGGGACGCAACACGCTGATTTCGGTGGATGACCACCCGCTGGCCCTACTCCAAGGCATCACCCCCAGCAGCCTCAGTGCCAGCAACTTTGCCTTTGCCTAGCCTTTGCAAGGCTCTGCCCGAATTAGGGGAAGCAGCAGCGAGCCAAAGCTGAAAAGCCTCCATCCCCAATGGCTTCACAGCCTTCCCCTGATTTGGGGTTAGACCAGAGGTTGTGCGAAGCAGGGAAGGGGATGGGGGCTACAGCAGTCTGCCTTTGGGGGACTCGGAGAACATAAAGGGCTGACAGGCGTAGCAGATAGAACAGGCAACCGGTCTAGGCGGATTGGGCCGTAAACGATTTGGCCGACTTTGGCTTGACGTAGACCTGCTGGCGCGGATAGAGCTGGAGATCGTTGAACTGCTCGCGCGAGAGGTTGATCGTGAAGCTCTGGCCATCTTCCAACGCCACTTCCACCTGAATTTCCCAGCCCAGATGTACCACCCGCAGCACCACAGCCGGAACCGTTTCCCCATCGGGCTCCAGGGCCACAAGCACATCGTGGGGACGCAGGAACACCTGGTTGCTCTCGGGCTGGTAGCCCACCTGCCGGAAAATCGGGGCGGTGCTGGGCAGGACGTTGACCGGACCAATAAAGCCCATG
>JBJTUI010000095.1:0-13012 GCA_046080625.1 Elainella sp.
TGATGTCAAACGGATTTTTCAGCGCTTAACCCTCGATCTGCGGGGCTATGAACGCTTTGGTTCAACCTGAAGCGGTTCATCTCCTGGAAATGACTAAATTCCATATCTAGTGGCAACCACGGCAATTCTGGAAGAACCCAAAAGTTTCAAGCTCATCTAACTCGCCCACCTCAGGTGTCACATCCGGCTCATAGGCATCGGGCAGCAGTTGGCCCGTTTGTTTGACCCAGAGGATCACAGTGGTATGGTGAACGCCTTTGGCCCGTTCAATCGCTCTGAATCCCATGCCATTGAGGTAGAGTTTGAGGCATTCCTGGCGGAGGGAGTCGCTGTAGCCTCTGGTAGGTTCATAGCGGTCAATGAATTGACGAGAGCAGTTGACGCAGAGATGAGTGGACCGACAGCTACAGCTGCAATCGGCCCCATTCAGAGCGCTACTGTTACGGTAAGACGCCCTTGGCGCAGCCTGCCGGAGGCATGGCAGATATTCTTGGACAGCAAGCAGACTATGGAGGCAAAGATGCTAGAGCGACAGTATGAGGATAAGATGGAGGAGAAGGCAGGGAACAAGAGAGAATACGGAGAATCGCCACCGACAGGTGAGGCACATCTGACACCCTTTGTCAGTGTCCGCCAACTCCCTACTGTCAGATTAAGTACTGTTTATTACAGCTGAGCAGCACCGCAGCAGGCTGAGACGACTAACGGGTAAACCCGATCTGCTTAGCGTCTGCTTTGACCCCAATGAAGCCGAGCCGCCTCCCCTTTAACTCCAGGCAGCCGATCGCTGACTGCCCTACCTAGATTGCTCAGGGCGACGGAGCTGGCAGAGGTTGAGAATTGGCGATTGAGATGCTCCTTGCCTTGAAAAAATGTCTTGAAAAAGCAGTAAAACAGTGGTCTTATAAATTAACTACTTTATAAACCTCGACATTCACAAAATGCTCTTACGGGCTTCACGATCACACTCCACCGCTATCGATACTCATCTCCGCCACTGCTCGGGATTTAGGCGGATCAACCCAAGCATCAGCGCCCAAGACCTTAAGAACCACGGCCTGTCATTTCACAATTAAATCGCTCACGCCCCTTAACCAGTACAATACTTCCTGTTCGGTATTCGGCGACGACCTATGGATTATCGGCAAGCAGGGGTAGATGTAGAGGCAGGGCGGGCGTTTGTCCAGCAGATTCGCAGTTTGGTCGAGAGCACTTACCGTCCCGAAGTGTTGGGGGGGCTGGGCGGCTTCAGCGGCTTTTTTGAGCTGCCCGGCGGCTACCAGCAGCCCGTGCTAGTGTCGGGCACCGATGGCGTCGGCACCAAGCTGAAGCTGGCCCACGAATGCAACCAGCACGACACGGTGGGCATCGATCTGGTGGCCATGTGCGTCAACGATGTCCTGACCTGCGGAGCCGAACCGCTGTTTTTTCTTGACTATCTGGCCACCGGCAAGCTAGAACCGGCCCAGCTCACCCAGGTGGTAGCCGGAATTTCCCAGGGCTGCCAGCAGGCGGGCTGTGCCCTCGTGGGCGGCGAAACCGCCGAGATGCCGGGATTCTACCAGCTCGGGGAATATGATCTGGCCGGGTTCTGTGTCGGCATCGTCGAGAAGGCCAAAATTTTGAACGGAACCCAGGTGCAGGTGGGCGATGTGGCAATTGGGCTGGCCAGTCGGGGGCTGCATAGCAACGGCTTCAGCCTGGTGCGCAAAATTGTCGAAACCAGCGGGGCCAGCCTCCGCGACCGCTATGCCGAATTTGGCCAGAAAACCCTGGGCGAGGAGCTGCTGACACCCACCCAGATCTATGTCAAACCGGTGCTGGCAGCCCTCAAGGCCGGGCTGGGCATCCATGCCATGGCCCACATTACTGGCGGCGGTCTGCCGGAAAATCTCCCTCGCTGTCTGGGCGCGGGCCAGTCGATCCAGGTCGATGCACGCTGCTGGAGTCAGCTGCCGATTTTTGATTGGTTGGCGGCTCGCGGTCAGGTGGCCCCAATCGAGATGTTCAACACCTTCAACATGGGTATCGGCTTCGTGCTGCTCGTCGCGCCCGACCAGATTGATCCTACCGTTGAGTTTTTTGAGGCCGAGGGTCTGGCGGCTGGTGCGATTGGTGAGGTAGTGGCTGGCAGCGGTGAACTGATTTTGAACGGGCTGTAGCCGCAAACCAGGGTTTTTGAGAAATAATTCCAGGAGAATATTATGACTGAAGCAGCTGTTTTTTTAGCCGGAGCCAGCCGGGGCGTGGGCCGAGAAATTGCCCGGTTGCTGGGTCACTCCAGACCGGTGCGGGCGATGATCCGCCAGGAGACCGACCGGGCCGAATTGGAGGCGCTGGGGCTTGAGGTGGTGATCGGCGATGCACTTGACCCGCAGTCCACCCAACGGGCCATGGGCGGCAGAGCGTTTGGGGCCGTGATCAGCACGATCGGCGGGTTACCCAAGGACGGCCAGCGGGCCGACTACCTGGGCAACAAGCATCTGATTGAGGCGGCGGCGCAGGTTGGGGTGCCCAAGTTCATTCTGGTTTCGTCGATCGGCAGCGGCGATAGCGCTGTGGCCCTGCCGCCCCAGGCTTTGGAAGCCCTGCGTCCGGTGCTGATTGAAAAGGCCCAGGCCGAACAGGCCCTGATCGAGAGTGGACTCACCTACGTAGTGATTCGTCCCGGCGGCCTCAAGTCGGAGCCCGCGACGGGTAACGGTGTCCTCACCCCCGACCCGAAAGTTGCAGGCACCATCCACCGGGCCGATGTCGCTGCTCTGGTCTGCCAGTGCCTCAGCTCCGAGCGGGCCAACAACCAAATTCTCTCCGCCGTAGACCGCACCATGACCTACGGCCAAACCGAGTTTGGGATTTTGAGCCTAGACTAGGGTCTGCTGAGCCGGGGCAATGATGAGGATCTGGGACAGCAGGACTACCCTTTCCTGATTGTTCCTGATTAGAGAACTCCTGCTCAAAAAATTGTGAAAACACTTTTTATGCCGTCAAACTCAATACGGTATTGGTTGAGCAAATCCCGCCCAATCAGCGCTATTTCACCAATGTCTTCATACTGGACAGCCATAAACCCGAAACACTAAATGGCGATAGCGATCGAACCGTAAACCGACCTCATGAGGAATTGCAGGCGTGACTCGACCACCAACCGGAATTCGTAGGACTCGATCAGAAATTTGAGCCTGTACTTGCACAAGCCACGGAATTGGAATTATTGTGCAGTCCGATCCTGTATCTAAAATTCCTTGACCTATGAGCGACTTCCTCTCAAATCGTCCTAGTGTCGTTAGCTCTAGGGTGACATAGAAGCAGCAATGCCAGCATCCCACAACTGCTTAAAGGTCTTGGCACTGCGGTCGCCCACCACCCAAGCCAAGATGCCTGCTTGCATGTGGTTGACTGCTGTCCAGATCCACAGCTTGTTGCGCTTGTTACCCACAAACGTTTGTAACTCATCTAAGTCTGTGACGTCGGGAATCTCTTCAGCTTCAGGAGCATCGGGCAGTGGATGGCCTGCTGCCCTGATCCAATGCATGATAGTTGTGTGATGAATGTCGGTGACTCGTTCTATCCCGCGCAGCCCCACCGCGCAGTCCCATGCCGTTGAGGTACATTTTGAGGCATAGTTGCTTGACCTCGTCTGAGGAGGCCCAAGGGCGATAGGATTCAAGGAATTGCCGACCGCACTGCTTGCACTTGTAGCATTGCCTGCCGCTGCGGTGCCCGTTCTTACAGCGATTTTCACTTCAGCAACGCCGCTTTTGGCTCTGCTGAGTCCTCAAGGTTTCTGGCTTAATTGATCACAGGCCCTAGGAAGAACCGCCAAGTCGGAAGCTGGCTGCTGTCAGATCTCCTGGCTGTACGTTCGAGAGCAGGGCTAAGGGCTGAAACCCACCGCTGCGGTCGCCGTTGCCATCGACTTGTACCAGGGTGCCGCTAGGCCGCTGCCGGAGCCGCACATAGGCCGCAAACCGGTCGGGCTGGTCGTAGCCGGGGCGATTGAGAATGGCTCTGAGGTCGATCTGATCTTTGCCAACCTGGAAATCGAGGATTGTATCTCTGCCGTGGCTGGGGTTGCTGTAGATGAACTGGTCGCGACCGGCCCCGCCCGTGAGACTATCCTGCCCTGCTCCACCCGTGAGGCTATCTGGGTTGCCGCCGCCCGAGAGGCTGTCGTTTTGGGCTCCTCCCAGCAGTCGGTCGCGTCCCGGATTGCCGACTAGCTGGTCAGCCCCGCCCAGCCCTTGCAGCAGATCTGCACCACTGTAGCCCACGAAGCGCTCGGGAGCGACTGTGCCTCGGCGGGTCAGGTCATCTGTGATGGCGGTGACGCTGGTACTGCGAAAGGTTTCGGTCAACAGGGCGTGAGCGCGGGTGGTGGGGTGGAAAATGTCCCAGAAGAAAAACTGGTTGGGGTCGGCGGGCGCGGGCGCGGGCGTGAGGCCGCTCAGGAAGGGGGTCGTGATATTGGTAAATCCGAAGCGGGCCGGATCGCCAGCAATGGCTTCGGTGCGCGTAAACAGATCGGCCAGGATGATATTGGCTTCTTCGGGGATTGTATCCAGTGTGGCCTCAAGGCTGGCGTTGAACAGGTTGCTCAGCTGGGTTCCAGCTTCCAGTAGACCGGCCTGGAGGCTGGCCGGAGTCCGGCCCAGGTTAGGGGTTTGGGCCACAACAATGTTTTTGGCTCCAGCCTGGATCAGGCTAGATACTGCCGTCTTAATGTTGTTGACTGCTGCTGTGGCCGTGCCAATTGGGTTAGAGGGCTGGATGAAGAAGTCGTTGGCTCCGGCCCAAATTAAATAGAGGTCTTCTGGCCCAGCGTCTAAACCAGCAGCCTGGGCCTTGAACTGGTCGATCTGATCCTGGAGGCCGCCCAGCTTCAGGGTGTCGGTGTCATTGTTGTTGAGGCGGCCCGTCTGGGCACCCGCGATCGCGAAGTTGGTGGCCGAGATTTGCAGCCCCAGCTGGTCGGCTAGCTGTTCAACCGCAACGGGGCCGTTGGAAATTCTGCCGTTGAAATAGGGCGGACTGGGCGGTAGGCCGGTGGCAGCAAGGAGTCGGCCTGTATCAGACAGGCTATCGCCAAACACGAACAAACTGTAGGTTGAACCGCTGGCTCGGGCGGCTGTCGAGCGGCTTGAATCAGAGCTAGTAGCGGCAGCAGAAGGGCGGTATTTCATGGCATCCCAAAGTACAGGTAGAACTGGAAGTCAGAATTGTGATGAGGCGAACCGTCCAGGCGATCAGGCCCAAAAAAGCCCCCGCCCAGAGGCGAGGGAGTAACCGTCAGAAAGCGACCTGGTGTTACCCTAGGACAGCCATTCCAGCACCGCTTCTTCTTTGGTATTGGTACGACGTTCTGGAGTTTCGCGGGTGAACTTCAGATGCACCGAGCGCATTTGCTCCCCGTCAGCTGCGACCGCCATAATCGGGTAGTCGAGCTGGCCATCCTGGAATGATACCTGAATGCGGAAGGTGCCGTCGGGGTTGAGCTTCACCGGACGACCTCCAATTGTCAAAGTGGCGTCGGGTTCAGTTGCGCCATAGACAATCAGTTCGGCATCGGCAACCAGCCAGAACTGGCGAGGCCGTACCGGCGGCATGGAGGCCGAGAAGCCAACACCGGACATGCCGACACCGGACATGCCGACACCGGACATCTGCATTCCCGATAGACCAGCCATGCCAACACCGGACATGCCGATACCGGAGGTGGTGTACATGCCAACGCCCGACATGCCGACACCCGACAGGTTGCCTCCAGCCATGCCCACTCCCGACATCCCGACGCCGGAGGTGGTGTACATGCCAACGCCCGACATGCCAACGCCCGATTCGGTGCGCCCTGCTAAACCGCTTGATAGCAATCCTGCACCAGAGGTGGTGTACATGCCGATGCCGGACATGCCAACGCCCGACATGCCGACGCCCGACATGCCAACACCCGACATACCAACACCCGACAGGTTGCTGCCAATCATGCCGATGCCCGACATGCCCACACCCGAAGCACTATAGAGGCCCGCTCCAGAGGTGCTGTACATGCCGATGCCCGACATACCCACTCCAGCCATGCCGACACCGGACATACCCGCCCCGGAGGTAGTGTACATGCCAATTCCCGACATGCCCGCGCCCGATTCGGTACGAGCAGCTAACCCTATGCCAGAGGTGGTGTACATGCCAACACCCGACATGCCAACACCCGACATCCCCACCCCTGATTCGGTGCGGACAGCCAATCCGGTTCCAGACATGCCGACCCCAGACATGCCGACCCCGGACATGCCTGCCCCGGACATGCCCACCCCGGACATACCAGCACCCGACTCGGTTTTTGCGGCCCATTTGCCGACGCCGGACGGAAACACGTAGGAACTGAGCGATTCGGGGGGAGCTTCCTCGGTGATCACCGAAGCCGCGACTCGCTGAGCCTCAGCCGCTTGGGCCAGGGCGAAGGCTTTTTCGTAGACGGGGGCAGTCACTTCGACAGCTTGACGAACTGGCTGGCCCAGACGCAGCACCGTTTTAGCCCGCAGATCTGCATCCCAGTCGATGGTGACAAACTGGTCGTCCACCCAATCGGAAGGGTAGACCGGCGGTACTCGAATCGCAGCCGAGCGAGCCAGCAGCAGCCAGCGGCCATCCATGGCGATGTAGCCGATCTCAATCATGTAGTCGCGGTCGCTCACCGGCACAGGCAGGTACCATTCTCGGGCCAGCTCATCGCACTCGTACTGTTGCAGGCTGTGGGGCCGCTGGTATTCCAGATTGATATCGGTAACGTCATAGAACCGGAGAGCTAGCCGCACGCCGCCCTGCCGCCGCAGATCTTCCTTGTGGCCGTTGGGAATGTCCCAATAGGCGTAGGCCCACTGGGGGTCGCGAGGCATCAGCACAATCCGGCTATCGCCATAGCCAGCTGGCAGTTCGGGAAGCCCCTCATCCACCGCGGCCAGAGTGATCAGAGTATGTTCGGGGGGGCTGGCCTGCCCGACGTCAAACTTAGCCGCCACGACTTCTGCTTGAGCCTCCAGGGGCTGGGGCAGCTGGGCCGCACGCTGCCGCTGGGCTGCTTTAATCGCTTCTAGAAGCTGGTCCTTGCGCATACGGCTATAGCGTGAAACGTTGTATTCGCTTGCCACTCGCCGCAGCTGCCGCAGCGTCATTTCTTCTAGGGGTGGACGTTCTGCTGACATGGGATGGGCCTCCATAGAGTCAATTAGGGACTGCGTTTGATATCTGAATCTGGTGCCCGAATATTCAGGTAGAAATATCCAGGCAGAAGCTGGAAAACCGACGAATTGAAGTAGCCTGAACCCGCAACTCAGCAACCGTCGGCTTGTGGCCAGCAATCTGTGAGCACTATCAGCACGAGAAGAATTGACCTGAGTTCAGCCACCGAGTCCTGGTGAACTTCTAGCCTGGCGAGCTTTTAGCCTGACGAGCTTTTAAGTGGCTGCGGTGAACTTGTGGTGGAAGAAACACCACGGGGATCAATGTGTTTAACATCTTGCAAAAATCCCTTTATGGAATCAAGGCCTGTGAAGGTCGATTTTGCTGGGTTTTACGAGACAGCGCCCTTCTTCGGGATCAATATGTCATGATTTTATAACATTTTGAGCCATAATTCATCTCTGGGGATCACACGGCGGTGGTCTGAGCTGGCTAAGGTTGACGCACGCCGACATGGGCCGACATAGGCCGACACCAAAGATGCCTCGGCTTTTTCCAGCTGTAGGTTCAACCTACAGGCAGGACTGGGCGTAAAATCAGCTTGGACCTGGACAGGACTGAGCCCGGATCTGGGCCGTAGGTGTAGGACGTGAGGTTTGAATTAGGGGTTGGAATACAGGAGGATAGGTTGGAGAGCCAGTTGGATAGTCAGGACAACTCGAGCGGCATGGGCTTAGTTCAAGCAACTCAGGCAGCGCAACCGGATCTGGGAGAACCGCTCACGGATTCCCCACCCGATGTTTCCGATCCCAATGCGGCATCCGGCAGTCGATTGATTAGCCGAATTCTGTCGCCTGCGATTCGGCTGTGGCTAAGGGTGCAGCTCGAAGCAGCTGCAACCCTTTCGTTTCAGGTCGGGGGCAGCGATCGGCAAATCCTGAAGGGCTATATTCCCACGGTTGAGGTGGTGGCCTGTCAGGCGGTCTATCGCGGTTTGCATCTCAGCCAGGCTCAGCTAACCGCAAACCAGATCCGAATCAACCTGGGGCAGGTGGTGCAGGGTAAGCCGCTGCGGCTGCTCGAGCCTGTCCCGGTGACTGGCCGGGTTTGCATCAGCCAAACTGATCTGACGGCCTCTCTGGCTGCTCCGCTGCTGCTGCAGGCGCTGCGAGAAGTCTGGCAGCTGCTTTTACAGCGAACCTCAGACGCCCGACTAGTCCCCCTGCGGTCTGGTGATGCCCAGTTGCACTCGGCCCAAATCGTTCTGGCCGCCGAACGGCTGGTGCTGACAAGCGAAATGGCTGCGGCGGATCAAATCTGGCACCTGTCGCTGCAAACGACCCCTCAGCTCCGCTCGCCCAACTGCTTGGAACTGGCTGATCTGGAACTACAGGTAATCCCAGCAGATCGGTTAGACCAGCCAGATTCATTGACAGCAGCCCCACCCTGGGTGCTAGCGCCGCTGCATCTCGATCTGGGTCGCGATGTCCATCTGGAAGAACTTGTGATTGAAGCGGCTCAAATTGTCTGTCGGGGACAGATTGTCGTCAATCCGTGATGCAGCGTCTTCATTCGAGTCAGGTTCGAACTGCACAGGGCTCACCCCAGCAAATCCTCGAATTCCGGGCGCAGGGCTTCCAGGTCTGTCACTCTGACAATCAGCAAACTCAATATTGTGCGCAAACTGATCTAGCAATTCTGTAGCCTATTTGCACCCTTCCTGCTAAATAAATAGGCAGTAGGATATTTGGCCAGCGGCTCGCCAGCACTTTCACCCAACCCGCAGGAACTAGCTGAAGCAAGCAGCAACAAGATGGTGCAGTCAGATTTGCACAAATTGGCCCAACAGGGAGACGTGGCTGCGATTGCCCAACTCCTCAATTGTGAGCTACAGCCCCGCGGGGTCACGGCAAAACTGCTGCTGCGCGACCAGTGTTTAAAAATTTTGCTGTCGGCAGAACAGCCCCTCGATCAGGAAGTTTTTGTGGAGCTGGTTCAGCGCCAAATTGAGCGGCTTGAAGCGCCTGCAATTGGTTTAGTCAAACTCTACGGCCAGCAAATTGGGGAAGGAATTCCGGCCTGGGCTGCCGAATTTATACCCGTTTATGGGTCTGGGAGGACTGCGGCCAAATCGCCAGCTAAATTGGATAAGACATCTGGGATAAAAGCCCCGGTTCCTAGGGTGACTCTCTCAAAAGCCTCTGCTGCCAAAGTCGCTATTTCGAAGGCAAGCTTAAAAAATCAGGCTCTGGCCCCGGTTTCAACAGCTGCGGCATCGGTGGCGGCAAAAGGCACAACGGCGATTGTTCGCATGCGCACCGAAGGGCAGGATTTTCTGGCGGCTCTCCGCACCTTTCAGTTCGACTCGATTTTTCCCTACCGGGATGTGCTGAGCGCGGAGCTCTACCGCAGCAATACCGTGCGTCTGCTGCTGTTTTTCAGTTTATTTCCGCTGGTGATCAATCTGGTGGCCGAACAGGTCAACCTGGAACAGACGGCTTGGCTGCTAGGAATCTACTACGCTTCGATCTGGGGCGTGGTGCTCTATAACCTGATCCGGCCCGTGCAGTTTTCCTGGTACCGCACCCTGAAATGTGTGGGCTTCACTGCCCTGGTGGGCATTCCGCTGCTGCTGCTGTTTCAGCAGGTGCCGCCCTTTCGCACCCTCTACCACGCCATCAACCACGGGCTACTGTTTCGACTTGTAGGGTTCATTCTGGGGGTGGGCGTGCTGGAAGAACTCTGCAAGGCGCTGCCGGTCTACCTGCTGCTCTATCGGCCCAATCGGCTCAACGATCCGCTTTCAGCGGCGTTCTATGGGGCGATGTCGGGCCTGGGGTTCGCGATTGCCGAGGGCGTGGCCTATTCGTTCCGCTATGCCTCGGGCCTGTCTAGAGGCCAGCTCGATCTGGGCAGCTATGTGGCTGCCAACACGATCCGGTTTGTGTCGCTGCCGCTGTTTCACGCCATTCTGGCTGGCATCGTTGGCTACTTCATTGGTCTGTCGGTAATCAACCCCTCGCGGTGCAGCGCCCTCTGTTTTGTAGGCGTGCTGATTGCGGCCACCCTGCACGGGCTATACAACACGTTTGCGGGCGGCCTACCGGGCCTGCTGATTATCGGGTTTACGATTCTACTGTTTGTCACCTACCTACGCCGCAGCCAGCAGATCGCGCATGAAATGCACCGGGCCGAACTCAGTTCACGCGATCGCAGACCAGTAGACTAGGCGGCGATGCCGAGGGCCAGGGAGAGCAGCAGCACGGTGCCAAACCCCAGCCGATACCAGACAAAAACCCAGGTGTTTTGGTTTTGCAGGTAGCGCAGCAGCCAGGCAATCGCCTGGTAGGAAAAAATGAAGGTCGAGAAAATACCCACCAGCAGCGGCAGCAGGCTGTCTACGTTGCCAAAGGCTTTAGTGGATTGGTAGAGCGTGGCAATGGTCAGGGTGGGAATGCCCAACAAAAAGGAGAAGCGAGCTGCAGTTTCGCGCTCCAGGCCCAGAAACAAAGCCGTGGTCAGGGTTGAGCCAGAGCGAGAGGCTCCGGGCAGCAGGGCAATCATTTGCCCCAGACCCACCAAAATCCCGTCCCGAATTGTCAGCTGGCCAAATCCGCGCTGTCGCTGACCAATATTTTCGGCTAGCCCTAGCAGCAGCGCCATCACAATTGACATCACGCCAATTACCAGGATGCTTTCGGGCAGAATGTCTCGCAGCAGGAAGCCGCCCACCAGGGCTGGAATCGTGCCAATCGTGATGCCAGTCAGGATTTTCCACTCTTCCCGCTTCCAGTCTTTGGCCCGGAAGGCGGCCCACCCGCCCAGCAAAATCTGCTGAATATCGCTCCAGAAGTAGAGAACGACAGCAATCACACTGCCAAACTGGATGGCGTCAACAAAGTATTTCTGGCCAACGTTGGTCCAGCCCAGCGCTTTGGTGACCACCAGCAGATGGGCGGTGCTGCTGATTGGTAAAAACTCAGTAATGCCTTGAACTAAACCCAATACCAATGCCCGCAAGAGATCCTGAATTAAATCCACAGTTCTGCCTGAATTTTGATCGTAGTTATCTTAGCGACTTCTGGCTCCGCCAAATCATCCAGTCTGGCCTGACTCCTGGCCGGTCGAGAGACTCGACTTTTGAGACTGAATTTAGCAACAGGGGTGTCGCCAGTGCATCTGAGACAGCGCATGAGGAGAACGCATTACATGCCGGAAAGACAGGCTAGAGCCAAGTTTTGCCTCGGCCCAGATCAAGCCTATGCGACTGTCTAACCCAGAGGGGGGAAACCACGACAAATTTATCGAAACTTGTTGAACCTCAAATGAGCTATCCGGGCAATAACCTAGAGCTACTGCTAAGCAGGCTTGCTTACTGTTTCTGAATTCCATCGCCCAGTTCAGGACAAAATCCGACCAGCCGAAAAGTGAGTTGCGGGATCTGGTTGGCCCTCAGCGACCTGACTACAGGCTGTTGCAGGTCTGTCGCAACTACAGGCTGTCGTCCTGATTTTTGCCAAATGGTCCATTGATCAAATTCTAGAGGTATGATTATTTGGATGCCCCCCTAGGGGATTTCAGTGTGTTATGTTAACAATGTTGTAGTAATTATTAAAAAGCTTGTCTTCCTATTTTTCTTCGAAACAATATTATTCAAACGATTTAGGGGTGCGCTTGCGGGATCTGGCTGCACCCGAACAGGTTGGCCTCATCTGGCGAGTCTTCGCTGCTGCTGCCTTTCTGGTGACGGTACCAGTCTTTATTCAGGCTCCTCTGGTGCGGGCTTTGCCCTGGGTCAGCCTCGGAGCGACGGGCCTGCTGGTCTGGTTAAGCTGGCGACTGAAACAGCATCCGACCCTAGCCCTTTGGGGTAATTTGCTGCTAGGCTTTAGCTGGACCTGGCTAGCCGGATCTCTCTATTGGGGATGGCTGCGCTGGGAGCCTTTTTTGCATCTACCCGTCGAAGCACTGGGTCTGCCCTTTGCGTTTGTTGATTTGCGCAAGGGTGAAAACCGGGTTGGCAACTGGTTTTATCTGGGCTCGCTGTTCGGTACAGCTGTGACCGATGCCTATTTTTATCTTGTCAGGCTGGTTCCCCATTGGCGACAGCTAATGCAGCTTGATCTCAGTCTTGATCCGACTGCGGCCAAGGCGGTGCTGTATAGTGCCGTCGCGCAAATTGAAACCCCCTGGGGGGGACTCTGCGCAGTGAGTCTGGTTCTCCTGCTGCTGATTGTGGGCTGTCTGCCCCTGCGCACTGCCCAACTTCACTGGTGGGCGTTTGGGGGAGCCGTTCTGAGCACAATCCTGGTAGATGGTCTGTTCTGGCTCGGCGCAATTGCAGCTTAGTGCGCCTCTGGTTTAACTGAGGCTATGATTGGGAAAGTTTCCTGTTGAGCCAGATAGCCAGTAGATCGACGCTCGATTTGCGGGCGATCGGAGTTTTGCCAACTTGGATGCACGATTCAGATGTTCCAGAAATTAAACTGCTGCTCAATCGGTGTTTCTAGGGCACCTGAACCGAATTCCTCACAGGTGGCCTCCAAAGCTGAAGCTGTTTCCACGGATATACTGAGCTCGGTCAACTAAAGTTGCATAAAGTTAATGATTAACTCGGAGTTGATTCTAGGTCAATTGTTCCTATAATCGCTTGGTTGAAGCAAACGCGCCGAGCCTCGGCTGAATTTGCACGTTGGGCAACGCGAACATTTCCATAGCCTGTGGTGACAACACAACCTGTTCCCCACCTAATTCTACGCACCGATTCAGGTAGTCGTTACCTTTCGCTCGTTGGCAGTAACTGTTGGACGTTTGGGCGAGGCGATGACAACAA
>JBJTUI010000096.1:0-4360 GCA_046080625.1 Elainella sp.
ATATACTGTTGCTGATGACGGTAGTAGAGTTTCTGCCATTCCTCGGGGTCGAAAGGCTTTGCTTGTAGCGCTTGTGTTTGGTTCATTGCTCTCCCTCATCCTTTACCTGACTTTACCTGATCTTATACCGGGAAGGGAGTATCCCTCTTTCATCATTTAAGCAGAAGAAAATAGGAGGCGGCGCAGTAACAGGTTGTGAACCACTGGGCAATAAAACTGCTGCATCTGCTCAATCAGTTGGGCAAAGCCTGCTGCCAAAGCCGGAATATTGAACACCCCTAGCCAGCGCCTGAGCCGATTGAAACTGACCCACGGTTCAAGGACCAAACGCAGATTGTTGAGCAGGTTCTTCCACCCCCGTTGATTGTCCCACCAGGAATGCTGGGTAAACATCTGGTGAGACAGAGGACACTCCCTGTTGAACGCATCGGCAAACAAGCTGACCATTGTGAACGCGCTCATGACGATCTCCCACCAGCGCTCAATCTGCTTGTAGTCGGTGACTCGAAAGTCTGCCCAGCCGAGCGCATCCTTGCTTTGCTTGAGTCCATACTCCACCCAGGTGCGGTAGCCATACGCATCGCCAATCGCATCAAGTTCCACTGTGGGCGCGTTACTCATGACATAGACCGTCGAGTTGTCTGGCAGGGTTTGCGGGTCTGTGGTCAGTTGCCAGTAGCGCACCGTTCGTCGGACTCCGTAGATGATCTCTTGCCGGTAGCGCACCTCAGTTTCGCCGTTGCTGAAGGTGCGGGTAAATTGCTGCCAAGGTTCGGCTGTGACTTCCTGCTCTGGCGGTAGCCACAGCCCGTGGTTGGAGCGAATCGCCATGATGTAGGGCAACTCCAGTTTCTCCAACACTCGGATGAAGTAATCTGGATTATCGGCAGCCGCGAGCGAGTGCAGCACACAATCAACGAGTTCTACCTGAAGCGAATCACCGATGATCGGGTGAAGTTCACGCCAATTGTACCCGCGCCGTTTGCAGCGGGCAAGTACATGAGCGTTCTGGTCCGCTAGCAAGACCAAAATCTATCAGCCCGCCCTTTCCTCAATCAAAGGTTGGAGACTAAGGGATAGGGCGGCTTAACACCAAAATTCGGACTATTGCTAATCGCAGTACCATTTCAGCTATTACTCCGGCAATCAAACAGACGATATTGTGAAAAGGCGAGTACAATGCTCGGAGTGCTGATATAGCAACACTTTAAGCTCTCGATCAAAATCGGTAACGGCTGTGTTCTCAACAGTTGCCGGGTTAATAACTGTCGCCAATCCTAATCCTGCTGTAGCCGCCGTTCAATCGCCTCGGCCCAGGTGGTTCGCATCTCGTCCAGAGCTAGCCCAATCAGCTCCTGCTCTGTTCTGATACGTAGCTGAGTAGTATCCTGAACCGTTCCCATTCGCTGCCAGTAGTGGGGTAAATACTGCTCCAGATACAGTTCCCAATCATGTACCTTATCTGGCGATATCGACACCAGAATTCGGGCTCCGCCCTCGGCAAACAGCAGGTGGTCGAGACGAGCCCCACTGGTCGCCAGATTGATCTCGGCCCCCAGACCGCCGCTGATGCAGGACTCGGCCAGCGCCACGGCCAGACCTCCCTCCGCGCAATCGTGGGCCGAGCCCACCCAGCCCTGGGCAATCCCAGTACGACAGGCTTGCTGCACCTGTTTCTCTAGCTCAAAGTCTACAAGCGGCGGCATTCCGGCCACGGTCTGGTGCAGCACAGCCAGATATTCGGAGCCACCCAGGGTCAGGGCAGGCGAACTGGCAGCACCAGTTGGTACACCCAGCAGATAGATTACGTCTCCGGCAGCCTGCCAGCCTTGGCCGCAGGTTTGACGAATGTCGGCCACCAGCCCCACCATGCCCACCACCGGAGTTGGGTAGATCGCCTGGGGGTTGCCGTCGGCGTCCAGGGTTTCGTTGTAGAGCGAGACATTGCCGCCCGTCACGGGTGTGTTGAGCTCCCGGCAGGCTTCGGCCAGACCGCGACAGGCTTCAGCTAGCTGCCAGTAGCCCGTTGGCTTTTCGGGGCTGCCAAAGTTGAGATTATCGGTCACGGCCAGCGGCTCTGCCCCAACACAGCTGAGGTTGCGGGCGGCTTCGGCCACGGCCATTTTGGCCCCTTCGTAGGGGTGCAAATAGACATAGCGGGCGTTGCAGTCCACCGTTGCCGCCACCCCGCGAATCACCGCTGTTCCACCCCCCTCTTGTGGGTTTTCCTGGGGGCGCAGCCGCACCACCGCCGCATCGGCCCCGCCTGGAAACAGCACCGTATTGTTCTGCACCTGGTGGTCATATTGGCGGTAGACCCAGCGTTTGGAGGCAATTGTGGGACTGTCCAGCAGGGTGAGCAGCACCTCGCTCCAGGTGCGGAATTGGGCCGCCAGGGTGATACCTGTCTCCGTACAGGCGGGTAGGTCCGATTCGCGCCACTGCCAGGCGGTTTGGGCATAGGCGGGCGGTTCGGCAGGCAGCTCGCGCTGGTAGATCGGCGTGTTGTCAGCCAGAGCCGTAGCGGGAATTTCGGCGGCAATCTGGCCATGGAAAAGGATGCGGACAATCGGTTCGGCAATCACCTGACCGGCCACGACGGCATGCAGCCCCCAGCGCTCAAAGATCTCGATCAGCTCAGCTTCCCGGCCCTGGGCGGCCACAAACAGCATCCGCTCCTGGGACTCCGACAGCAGATATTCGTAAGGCACCATGCCGGTTTCGCGCACCGGAATTTTGTCCAGATCCAGTTCGATACCGACGCCGCCCTTGGCCGCCATTTCTGACGTCGAGCAGGTAATTCCCGCCGCTCCCATGTCCTGGGCTGCCACTACTGCGCCCGTTTTGAAGGCTTCTAGACAGGCTTCAATCAGCGACTTTTCCAGAAACGGATCGCCCACCTGCACGGCGGGCCGGTCATCCAGCGATTCGTCGCTCAGTTCAGCGCTGGCAAAGCTGGCCCCGCCCATACCGTCTCGTCCGGTCGTAGAGCCGACATAGAGCACCGGATTTCCCAGCCCCTGCGCCCCCGACTTGACGATTTCCGGCGTTTCCATCAGCCCCAGCGCCATGGCGTTGACGAGCGGATTGCCGCTATAGGCCGGGTCAAAATAGACCTCGCCGCCCACCGTGGGTACGCCCACCGAATTCCCGTAGTGGGAGATCCCGGCCACCACGCCGCCCATCAGCCGCCGCGAGCGCAAGTCGTCGAGGCTGCCAAACCGCAGCGAATTGAGCACCGCAATCGGTCTGGCCCCCATGGTGAAAATGTCGCGCAGAATCCCGCCCACGCCGGTCGCGGCCCCCTGGAACGGCTCGACTGCCGACGGGTGGTTGTGGGACTCAATTTTAAAGGCGAGCTGAAGCCCATCCCCCATGTCCACTACGCCTGCGTTCTCCCCTGGCCCCACCAGAATCCGACTGCCCGTGGTGGGAAACTGCTTCAGCAATGGACGCGAGTTTTTGTAGCAGCAGTGCTCCGACCACATGACGCCAAACATGCCCAGCTCGGCCCGGTTGGGGTGACGGCCCAATCGCCGCACAATCTCCAGATATTCGTCGGGCTTGATCCCTTCCGAGGCAATTTCCTGGGGCGAAAAGGGCGCAGCGTTCAGGGTTTCGGCGGTTTCAGACAGGGTATCGGGCATGGCATCGGACATGATAGGGGCGGCGTTGAAGGACAAGCTCAATTTTAGCCAGAATCGGCTGCCGTCCTTCGCTGGAACTCAATTTTGATGTTGTGCTTTCTGGATGTTGTGCTAGCTAAATGCTGTGCTGATACTGTTCTGGCCCAAATCACAGAAATGGATTCAGCTAAGCGCTGCGCTCGTCCCGGCTAAACACCGCCCCTGCCTAGCTCGGTAATCCCCACCCCAGGCCCAAACTCAAGCAAACTGTTCGCGCCTAGGATTGAATTTATTCCAGCACATTCTTCCAGTGAATTCTTCCAGTCACCCTGAGCCAGTCTCACCACCTGAGGAGGGCAGCCCGCCCTTAAAATTCGTTCATCTTTTTGGGCCTGACGCACTGCTATACTGACCGCACATTGGCCCCTGAGCAAACTGGCTTGTGAGCAAAATTCGATCAAACTTACTTTCAATCTGGAATTGCCCTACAACGCCCGTTTTTCTATTCTTTATTCCCCTGATTCTGGTCTATGTTGATTAACGCTAGCGTTCTGGTTCCTTTTCCCCGAGCTTTGGTCTATACGACCTACCGGGACAAGCTGCTCGAGATTGCGGCCAGCATGTCTAGCGTGAAACAGGTGATTTTGAAATCGCGGCAAGACCAGCAGGGCGCGGTGCAGCAGGTGTATGAATGGCACGGCAAAAGCGAAATTCCGGGGCTGCTGAAAGCCTTC
>JBJTUI010000097.1:0-8077 GCA_046080625.1 Elainella sp.
ACCGCTCGGTGTCCGACCCGGAGGGTTCGCTGGTGCTGAACCAGGCCGTCCGCACGGCCAGAGCCACGGTGGAAAGCGAGTTTCGGGTTTACAACAGCGCCGAAATTCCGCTGCTGCTGCGGGCTACCTCTAAATCAGCACCACCGCCCCAGATGCATGGCTTCGACCAGTTCAGACTGCGGGCAGCCTAGTTTAGCCGACTGTAATTGCCCTGGCTGCTGAATTTGATCATGATTTGGATCATTAGTTTAGTTGCCAGGGTTTCTGGGAGCCGTGGCTTTAACTACAGTCCGCTAAATAGTTCGCCAATTCCACACCAGTTTGCCAGTCGAGTCAACCGATATAGGCATAGATTTAAGTATCGATTCAAGCAGAGATTTCAATCGACAAGCTCAACGAATTGTGTGAAATTAAAAAGATACTAATTGGAACAGATTAGTTGTCGATAAGTGGAATATTCTAGAAGACCCAAATCGAACTCGGCTTGATAGTTGGCATAGGTTCAGATCCGGCAGCAGGGGCGGTGAGTCTCCACGAGTCGGGGCGGGCGCTAGAGAAAGGCAGGGCAGCTGCGTTAGACTGGAAAGCTGCTGAGCTAGAGAGGCCCAATGTCCAATTCTGCTGCCCCCGCTACGGCTGCCTACGGCACCTGGAAATCGCCCATCACCTCTGACCTGATTGTGGCTGGCAGCCTGCGTCTGGGTGAGATCCGCCTCGACACCACTGCCGAGGGCATCCAGATCTACTGGAGCGAAGGCCGCCCAACCGAGGCCGGACGGATTGCGGTGGTGCGCTGGACCGGGGAAACCGGAGCGGATGTCACGCCTGCTGGCTTCAACGTTCGCACCCGCGTGCATGAATACGGCGGCGGCAGCTACCAGGTGGCGGGGGGAACAGTCTATTTCTCAAATTTTGCCGATCAGCGGCTCTATCGCCAGCAGCAGGCCGAACCCGAGCCCCTCACCCCAGAAGGCTCTTATCGCTATGCCGACGCGGTGGTTGACAGGGACCGCAACCGGCTGATCTGCATTCGGGAAGACCACAGCAGCGGGCAGGAGCCGGTCAATACTATCGTGGCGGTGGATTTGGCAGGCGGTCTGGATGCTGGCCAGGTTTTGGTGGCCGGAGCCGATTTCTATGCCGCGCCTCGGCTCAGCCCCGACGGAAATTGGCTCTGCTGGCTGAGCTGGAATCACCCCAACATGCCCTGGGACGGCACTGAACTCTGGGTGGCGGAACTGGATGCGGCGGGCCAGCCCGGTGTGGCTCAACGGGTGGCAGGTGGTCCCCAAGAGGCGGTGTTCCAACCCGAATGGTCGCCCGATGGCCGCCTCTATTTCATTAGCGACCGCACAAACTGGTGGAACCTCTACCGCTGGCAAAACGGCAGCAGTCAGGGTCAGGTGGAGCCGCTCTGTCCCAAGACCGCCGAGTTTGGCCTGCCGCTCTGGGTGTTCGACATGACCACCTACGGATTTGAGTCGGCAGACAGCCTGATCTGCACCTACATCGAAGCGGGGGTACAGCATTTGGCCCGGTTGGATACCACCAGCCTGACCTTGACGGAAATCGCCACGCCCTTCTCCAGCATTGGCGGCCTCAAGGTGGCCCCTGGTCTGGCCCTGCTGATCGGCGGCTCGCCGACTCGCCCCAGCCTGATTGCGCGGCTCGATTTGGTCACGGGTGAAGTGCAAGAACTCCAGTGCTCCAGCAGTTTGGAGGTTGATCCGGGCTATATTTCGGTTCCAGAGGCGATCGAGTTTCCCACAGCAACCGGGCTGACGGCCTACGGGTTCTACTACGCCCCCCAAAATCAGGATTTCAGCGCTCCGGCGGGCGAACGGCCACCCCTGCTGGTCAAGAGCCACGGCGGCCCCACGGCGGCCACTTCGGCGGCGTTCAATCCCAGCATCCAGTACTGGACGAGTCGCGGAATTGCGGTTCTGGATGTCAACTATGGCGGCAGCACAGGCTATGGGCGCGACTATCGGGAGCGGCTGAAGGGCCAGTGGGGGATTGTGGACGTGGACGACTGCGTTAACGGAGCCCAATATCTGGTAGCCCAGGGATTAGCCGACCCGGAGCGGCTCTGCATCGACGGCGGCAGTGCGGGCGGCTATACCACCCTGGCGGCCCTGACCTTCCGGGATGTCTTCAAGGCCGGGGCCAGCTACTATGGCGTCAGCGATCTGGAGGCGCTGGCCCGCGATACCCACAAATTTGAGTCGCGCTATCTGGACGGCCTGATTGGCAAATACCCGGAGGAGCAGGCAATCTACAAACAGCGCTCGCCGATTGAATCCGCTAGCCAGTTGGCCTGTCCGCTGATTTTCTTCCAGGGCGATGAGGATAAAATCGTGCCGCCCAACCAGGCCGAAATGATGGTGAACGTGCTGCGGCAAAAGGGGCTGCCCGTGGCCTATGTGCTGTTTGCCGGCGAGCAGCACGGCTTCCGCAAGGCCGAAAACATCAAGCGCGCGCTGGACGGCGAACTCTACTTCTACAGCCGCGTGTTTGGCTTTGAGCTGGCCGACCCGGTAGAGCCCCTGCCGATCGAAAACCTGCCCGTGGCCTGATCCACGCCCCAGTTGCCTAATCGGGTAGCGGTCGTGCCAATCTGCAAAAAACTGGCCCCAATCTCCCCTGGGAGCAGCCTATCGGAGCCACAAGGCTCTAAGCTTTTAGTGGAGCTTCTTGAACAAAACTTTACATCCCGCCCATGCCAGCCGCTGTTTGTCTGCAAAACGTCCACAAGGTCTACAACAACATCTCGGTAGTCGATGACCTGTCGCTGACCATCCAGCCCGGCGAGATCTTCGGCTTGCTGGGGCCAAACGGGGCGGGCAAGTCCACCACCATCCGCATGGCCACAACCCTGACCCGACCCACCCAGGGCGATATTGTGGTGGCGGGCTACGACGTGGTGCGGCAGCCGTTTGGGGTCAAAAAACAGATCGGCGTCGTGCTTCAGCAGACCAGCGTCGATATGGATCTGAGCGTCTGGGAAAACATGGAGTTCCATGGCCGGATGCACCACATCCCCAGCGGGCGTCGTCAGGCCGAAATCGACCGCTGCCTCGACTATGTAGAGCTGCTGGATCGCAAGCCCGATCTGGTCAGAGCCCTTTCAGGCGGCATGAAGCGGCGGCTGCAAATTGCCCGCGCCCTGCTGCACCAGCCCCAGATTCTGTTTCTCGATGAACCCACCGTGGGCCTCGACCCCCAGACCCGTCGCCGCCTCTGGGAAATTATCAAGGGCTTGAACCAGCAGGGCATGACGATCCTGCTGACCACCCACTATATGGAAGAGGTGGAATACCTCTGTAACCGCATCGGCATCATGGACGGCGGCAAACTGATCGCCCTGGGGACGCTAGAGGAACTGCGCCAGCAGCATGGTGAAGGGCTGGTGATCAAGCAAAACGGCGACCGCTGGGACTACACTTTCTTCCCCACGATGCAGGATGCCAAAACCTTCCTGGAGCAGCAGCCCGACAAAACCGGCATGATGCTTCGCCCCTCAAATTTGGAAGATATCTTTGTGGAGTTGACGGGCCGAAATCTGGATTAGCCTTGGCTAGCCGCCTGACCAGCCCTACTTCGGTTCAAACAGCCCCACCTCGGTGCAGATTGCCCGCATCGGTCGGTCCCAGGGGTCGATCGGCAGGCGGGGCAGGCGGGCAAATTCAAACACAATCCCAATCGTGGGAATGTTGGCCCAGTCGGGATGGCTCAGCAGACGGTCGTAGAAACCGCCGCCATAGCCCAGACGGTAGCCGCGCACATCGCAGGCCACGGCAGGCACCAGAATCAGGTCTACTTCGCTGGCCTCCAGGGTTGGTGAGGCCGGGTCAGGCTCTAAAATGCCGTAGCTGCCTGCTTGCAGCGGAAATTGCTCTGGAGCCCAGAGGTGCCAGTTCAGGGATTTACCAACGCAGCGCGGCAGCCCCCAGCGGTGGGACGAGGCGGCAAACAGCGCGCCCAGATCCGGCTCCTGGCGAAAGCTGATGTAGGCCAGAACGGTGCGGGCTTCGGCTAGCCAAGGCGAGGCTTGTAGATGGGTGCTCAACCGCTCGCTTTTGGTTCGCCAGACTTCAGCAGGCAGAGACTGACGCGCCTTCAGCAGCGAGCGACGCAGCTGGGCCTTCGGATCGGGCGGCGATGGAGACAAATCGGATTTGGGCAGTTCGGGTGGGGAACTTGGGGGCTGGGAGATCTGGGGCTGGGGGATCTGGGGCGAAGACAGCTGATTGAGCAAGTTGGGGTTGAGGCTAGAATCCGCTTCAAATTGCATCTTAGAAGAGGGCAGCAAGCGAGAATGGAATAGGGCGCTTAGAACGCCTCAGTTTGGAGTGCCCAAAGTGTAGCGTGTTCTCCCCGGTATTTGCACTTTAACTAAGTTTTATAGTTAGCCAAGGCTTTCGCTGGGTTAGGCCCACTATTGGGAAATCGCAGCGATCCGACCTACAATCGAGAGAATCAGCTTTTTATATAGCTAACTCACAAAGCTTTATTAACCTGAAGATCTGACGTTAATCGCTGAACGACGATGGCACTCAAACCAGGAGATCCAGCCCCTGACTTCAGCTTGCCCGATGCAAATGGAAACCTGGTCAGGTTGGCCGACTTCCGAGGCAAGCGAGTGGTGCTTTATTTCTATCCCCGCGACAACACTCCAGGATGCACGAAAGAAGCCTGTGGCTTTCGAGACGCCTATTCCCAATATCAGTCGCAGGATCTGGTTGTGCTCGGCATCAGCACCGATGACGCCAAATCCCACGCTAAGTTTACGCAAAAATTTGATCTGCCCTTTCCGCTCCTGACCGATGCCTCGGGCGAGGTAGCGACAGCCTATGAGAGCTATGGCCTGAAGAAATTCATGGGCAAAGAATATCTGGGCATCAGCCGCAACACCTTTGTGATTGACCCGACCGGCAAAATCGAGAGGATTTACCTGAAAGTCAAACCCGAGGCCCATGCTGCCCAGGTTCTGGCTGATTTGAGTTGATTTGACTGGCCCTGATTTAATGGGCGCTGACTTGACTGGCCGGTCGCTTTGAACTGAAGGGTTGCATCCAATCCCCAACCCGCCTGCTATCCACGTTTGACACCCATGATTGACTCGCATCCATCGGCTTCCAACCATCCCATGCTGCAAGTTTGGCGACTGTTGCAGACAGCAATCGGCGTGATTTTTCGACATCCGATCACGGGCACCAGCATCATTCCGGTTTTGCCCGACGGGCGGATCGTTCTGGTGCAGCGCCGGGACAACGGTCGCTGGAGCCTGCCGGGTGGCATCGTCGATTGGGGAGAAGATATCTCTAGCTCGGCCCGCCGCGAGCTGGCTGAAGAAACCGGCCTCAACCTGATCAAAATCAACCGGCTGGTTGGCGTCTACTCAGACCCCAGACGCGACCCGCGCTTCCATTCAATCTGTATTGTGCTGGAGGCCAGCGTCGAAGGCGAGATGCAGGTGCAGGACACCCTCGAGATCTCGAACATCCGCGCCTTTTCATACCAAGAAATTCCCCAGGGCGAACTCTCCCACGACCACGACCGCCAGCTGCAGGACTACTTCAGCGGCACCACCGTACTGGCCTAGGATATTCTCAGCGACAGCAGCGATCGCAGTGGCCGCAGCCCTGCCTGACCTCCTCACCTGCCCCAAAGGCGCGTCGCAACAGCCACCAGCGACAGTCCCGACTGCGCAGATAGCGCTGCATTTGCCGACTGGCCTGCGACTGGGCCGAACTTGCGGATTGAGCCAGCGACTGAATTTGATAGTGAAACGGATCGAGCCAGTCTAGCTGGCCGCTGCTGTGTAAGAGCGCCAGGGCAATATCGGCCTGCCGAAACTGGCGCGTCACCGCTGTAACCTCGCCCTGCTGGGGCAGCTGCCGCACTAGCCGTTGGGCCTGCTGCTGAAGCTGAAGCTGCTGGCGCTGGAAGAACTGCTGTCGCTGGCGGTCATCGGGGTCGAGCCAGCCCGTCGGTTCGCTAATCAGCGTCAGGGCCACGGCAGGTTTGCCGTCTCGACCGGCCCGCCCCACCTCCTGTACATATTCAGAGAGCAATAGCGGCGCGTGGAAATGCACGACCCACCTGACGTCGGGCTTGTTAATCCCCATGCCAAAGGCGGAGGTGCAAATCACAAACGGCAGCTTGCCTTGCAGCCAGGCAGCTTCAATCTGGCGGCGCTGTGTGGGGCCGAGACCGGCATGGTAGGCGGCGGTTTTGTAGCCTCGCTGACCCAGCCATTCGGCCAGGGTTTCGCTGTCCCGACGGGTGCGGACATAGACCAAGCCGGTGCCGCTATGGGCCTGAATAAACCGCAGCAGCTTTTGCCGACGGCCTCGCGGCGTCCAGACTGTCTGCACCGCCAAATGGAGGTTAGAACGGTAGGGCGTTTCGACAAACCGCTGAGGATTTTGAAGTCCCAGCACCTGCTGAATCGTCTGCTGGGCCTGGGGGGCAGCGGTGGCGGTAAAGGCGGCCAGGGCAATCTGGCTGCCTGCCGGTTTGGTCTTGAGCAGGGCAGGCCGCACTGCCCCCAGCCTGCGGTAGGCCGGACGAAAGCTGTCGCCCCACTGCACCAGACAATGGGCCTCGTCCAGAATCAACCCGTTGATCACCAGATCGGGCTGGCTGAGGTGTTGCCAGACGGGCTGACTCAGCAGGGTTTCGGGCGAGAGGTAGAGCAACCGCAGCCGTTGGGCTGCCAGCAGGGCCAGAATTTTGCGGCGCTCTGGGGTTGGCAGTTCGCTATGCAGCAGCGCTACCGGCAGCAGCCGGTCTTGCAGTTCCTGCACCTGGTTTTCCATCAGCGCCACCAAGGGCGACACCACCAGGGTCAGGCCCGAGTTGAGCAGGGCCGGGAGCTGAAAGCAGATCGACTTGCCGCCGCCCGTCGGCATCACCACCAGCGCATCCTGGCGACAGAGCAGGGCTCGAACAATTTCGCCTTGGGGCGGACGAAAGGCTGAATAGCCCCAAATTTCCTGAAGTTTTTGCAGCACCTGGTCTGCACTGTCTCTGGCTTCAGCCGATCTAGACCGAGGCCGGTTTGGCTGAAGCGGGTTTAACTGAGGCTGATTTGGCTGAGGCTGGCTGGGCTGAGACTGGTTTGGCTGGAGATGCATGGCCCTTGCTATTCCTGTGCAGGCTGGGATTCAACCCAGCTAGCTTTCCCATGGACCAGGGTGAGATCAGCGAGCCGTTACAGACAAACACAGTCTGCCAGAGCTTAAAGTGGCGAATCTTGCCAAACCTGCCTTAACCAGGCTTCTACCCGTTCGCCCATTGCCGCCATGGAAAACCGAGCTTCGGCCTGCTGCCGACAGGTGTAGCGATCGATCTGGTCGAGTTTGGCGATCGCTTCGACTAATCCGGCAATGTCGTCCGGTTCCACCAGCCAACCCGTCTGGCCCGATGCCACAATTTCCGCCGGGCCACCGCGCCGGTAGGCAATCACCGGCACCCCGCAGGCCAGCGCTTCAATTGCCACGTTGCCAAAGGCTTCTACCCATTTGGGCGTCATAATCAGCCCCCGACAGCGGCCCAGGCCCTGCTGTAGTCCCTCTGTGTTGCAAAAACCTTCATAGCTAAAACCACCGTTCGAGTAGGTTTGGCAGATCGTCTGCCAGTAGGCTGGGTCGGGCATCGCTCCCCAAATCTTCAGCGGGAGTCCGGCAGTTTGGGCCGCCAGAATTGCGTCTTCAATTCCCTTTTCGGGAGCGATTCGCCCTACCCAGGCCAGACAGTTCTCGGCCTCGGCTCGAAACTGGTATTGGGACAAATCCAGGCCATTTCCCAAAACTCGACAGTCTGCCCCGAATTCAAAGGTTTCGGCCTGGGCGCGGCTGTGGACAGCCATGCTGCCGGGAAAGCGGGCCAGCGTCTGGCCAATCACCTGATCCATCGCGTCGGTCAATGAACCCATGCTGATCAAATGGGCCACCGGTCGCTCAAAAAACCCGGTCAGGTAAAACGGCAGCCAGTCATAGGCAAAATTCAGAATCAGGTCGCAGTCCTGCTGGAGCTGGTAGGCCCGTTCCCACAGGTGGGCTAGAACCGC
>JBJTUI010000098.1:0-4873 GCA_046080625.1 Elainella sp.
GTCCCCCGACGATCTGCAAGCCCTGCTCCAGCAAACTGGCTATGGGGCTGGTGGGGCCACTCTCCCTGCTGGCTTGACGCTGCCCAGCCTGGCCGATCTGGCCGATCTCCAGGGGCGCTTCTCGGCGCTAGCAACGCTGCGGTCTGGTCCGGATGGCCTCCAAACCGCGCTGACGCTCCAGGGGGAAGACTGGCGGCTGGCCGACTACGGAATTGGCCAGCTCAGCATCACCAACGCCCAGTATGATGGCCGCAGCCTCACCCTGCCCGCTGTTCAGGCCTCTGGCTTTTCGCTAGCGCTGGCGGGTAGACCCCAGGCGTTTGCGGGCCAGTTTGGGTTTACGGGCCAGGCAACCAGCGAAGCTTTGCAGGGGCAGCTCCAGCTCAACCAGATTGCCCTGCCCCAGATCCAGCAGGCGTTCGATTTACCCGTGACGATGCAGGGCCAGGTTCACGCTAATGCCGTCCTGTCGGGTCGGCCCAGCCAGCCCCATCTAGTTGGAGAACTGCACCTTGACCAGGTGAATATTCAGGATCGCGCCATTGAGGCAACCCAGGTTGGCTTCAGGTACGCAGACCAAAAGTTCCAGCTCGAAAGCTGGCAGGCAATTCCCGGTTCCCAACCTGCAGCGCCCTAGTAGAGTAGCCTAGCGCCGCAGCTTCTAAATCTGGCAATTTCTAAATTTGGCAATCTAGAGGCTGAAAGTTGATGCGATACAGCAACCGAAGGGTTGGTTAGGACGGGGTGTGGGGGCGGCGCCCCCAGCAAGGGGTTCCACCCCTGCCCTCCTTTGTCTGAACTGACGCCTCAACTGCTATATATTTGCGATGCATTGCCGCAAACGTTGCCCAGAAGCCGCCTAGAAGAGATGCCCCCCTTTTCACGCTTGCGTTTTGATGCACTAGAACAGTCTAGTCATCATCAAGCAGTTACAGTCATCTGGCGAACGGAAGTAGGTCAGGTCGTCCATAGTGCGGCGCAGCAGCAGCAACCCCCGCCCACGTTCCGCCGTGACAGCCACTTGGTCGGGCAGGCATTGGAGCTGACCGAGCAGATCCAACGCCGGACCGTGATCCCACACCTGGATCTGAATCGCCTGCCGGTAAATTGCCAGTTTGATCAGAATCGGAGTCTCTGCTGGCATTCCCCGATGGGCATGTTCCAGAACATTGGCATAGGCTTCTACCAGAGCCGTTTGACATTCTAGCCATGTGAGGCTGCAGACCTGAGCAGGACGGCATTTCTCAAACCAGGTGAGCAGATCCATCAGTGCTGCTGATTTGGTTTGAGTTGTCATCTCTGAGGTCAACAGGGGGGGGTCTCGCTCAAGGGTTGCTAGGAGCGCTTCTAGGTTTATGGCTTTGGAACGCTCTGTTTTCATCAAAAAATTGCTTGGTGAACGCATTTACTGAACCATCAGGATCAACAGTTAGAAGGGGGAACTCTGTGAATCATGCCGCGAAGGCTCGGGCGATTCCAGAAACTCAGCAAAAACTCTAGGGATTGCTAAATGCCGTCGCCAAGTAACAACCCCTAGTAGGTAGCCCATCTCACAAGCAGACAGGCCTCTGGAACTCCAGTATGTTTTTAGTAAAGCAGCTATAACGTTAGAGAAATGTGAGGGGCCAGACGGGATAAGCGTCTATACCTCATCCAACTCTGCCCCTTACCTGTTTGCGCTGAGACTTGCCATGATTCAGTTGATTCAAGAGTTCCTGAACTCTAGCGATCAAACTCTCAGCCGTGTAAGGTTTTTGCAGAAAGCAATTGCCCCCTGCCGCAAGGGCATCTGCCTTGCGAGACAGCAATCCACTCACAGCAATGATCTTCAGGGCAGGGTTGATTTGCTTGAGCTGGTGAATCGCTGAGAGCCCACCCAATGTGGGCATCATGATGTCCATCACGACCAGCTTGATCTGCCCTGAGTGCTGCTGGTAGAGGTCTATCGCCTCCTGCCCGTCGCTCGCCATCAGAACCCGGTACCCATAGCTCTCTAACAACGCCTGGTTGGATTGCTGGAGGGCTGGTTCATCATCCACAATCAGAACCAGTTCACCGTTGCCTCGCGGGTGGGGAGCTAATGATTCAAGTTTGGCGAGTCCTTCTGCGCTTGTCACAGGCAGATAAATTTTTGCGTTGGTTCCTCGCCCGACTTCGCTTTCAACATCTAGGAAGCCGCCATAGTTTCTGATGATCCCCAGACTGGTAGAGAGGCCCAAACCCGTACCTTGACTGGCTGGTTTGGTTGTGAAGAAGGGATCAAAGATGCGGTGTTGAATGTCCTCAGGGATGCCGGTACCCGTATCGGAAACTGTGATTACGATATAGTCTCCTGCCTTGACATTCCAGTGGGCCTTAGCAGTTGGGATATCAATATCGCAGCTCTGGGCAGACAGGGTGAGGATACCGCCAGCGGGCATGGCGTCTCGAGCGTTGACACAGAGGTTCATCAGCACCTGATGGATTTGGGTCGGGCCAGCAGCGACTAGGGCCAGAGGCTGCTCTGGTAAGACCAGGTGGATCTGAATGGATTTTGGGAAAGTTTGCTTGAGAATCTGCACAATCTCCTGGAGCAACCCTGGCAGACGGATTGGCAGGGGTTGATCATCAGACCCGCTTGAGAAGGTGGTAATTTGTCTAACCATGTCTGCCGCTCGTTCGGCACTCAGGTCTAGAAGTTGTAGCAGTTCTTGCAGCTGTTGAGTCGAGTCTGCCAGCTGTAGACGCACGAGGTGGGTAATGGTACGGAGCGGGGTCAGAACATTATTCAGGTCATGGGCAACGCCGCTAGCCAGAGTGCCCAGACTCTCCAGCCGCTGGGCGCGATAGAACTGGGTTTCTAGCTGCTTCTTTTCGGTAATGTCGGTGTGGACCACCAGCACCGAGGTGGGCTGCCCGGTCTGATCTCGAATCACGGTCCAGCGGCCTTCAACCGTGACGATTTTGCCCGTTTTGGTAACGCGAGTTGTCTTCGCCTGCCATTCGGATTGGGACAACAGGGCCTGCATCATCGCCTGGGTTGCGGACAGATCCGCTTGCAGCAGCAGATCTGCGTTTTGATGCAGCGCTTCCTCGGCCAGCCAGCCGTAGAGCTGCTCTGCTCCCCGATTCCAGTAGAGAATCCGCTGTTCCAGATCCTGCACAAAGATGGCATCGGAGGTGATATCCAGCAGCATGGCCTGCTCCAGAACTTTCTGTTCCGCCTGCTTGCGTTCTGTAATATCGTGTCCAATTGCCGTCACCAGCCAGCCGTCTTCCACCTGCTGCGAAGTGAAAGAATTGGAGATCCAGCGTAGGGAGCCGTCTTTGTGATGGAACTGGTATTCCACAACCGCAGTCTCTCCGGCGAGAAACTTTTCCAGCAGGGGGAGCACAATTTGCTCGCGATCCTGGGGCACGACCCGTGATAGCCAGAGGTTGGGATCGGCTTTCAGCTCTTCGATCCCGTAGCCAAACAGGGTGACACAGCCAGGAGAACAGTATTCATACTCCCAATGTCCATCGGCAAAGACCCGGAAGTTGGTGATGGCAGCTAGGACGCTGTTCAGAATGTTATTGAGCTGCGCTTCTGACTGTCGTAAAGACAGTTCCAGATGCTTCTGTTCCGTAATATCGGTGGCAATACCCACAATGCGGTAGACAGCGCCCTCCGGGTTGCACAGGGGGGAAAGGGTTGTCAGCGCCCAAACGATGCCATCTTCAAACTCAGCCTTCTCTTCGTAGGTAATGCTGGTTCCGGCTGTGACACAGCGTTGGTAGTTTTGGCGCATTGCTTTGCCAATCACAGGCCCAAATGCTTCTTCTGGTATTTTCCCCCGCACAAATTGGCTAGATCGCCTGCCCATGATCTCGGCGCTTGGATTGAAGCTGAGGTAGCGAAATTCGCAGGTGGCTGTGGTTGGGTCTTGATCCACCTCGATCACAAAAATCGCCTCTTTCACCCCCTCATAGATACTGCTGAAAAATGTCTCACGCTGGCGTAAGTCGGCTTCTACCTGGTTGCGCTCCTCTTCCAGCTGCTTGCGGTCTGTGATGTCTAAAACGACCCAATACCAAGCCAGATCACCGTTAGCTCGCCGTTCTGGCTGAGAGCGGCCCTGTAGCCATTTCAGCTCGCCCGTGGGTGTAAAGTTGCGCCACTCATGGCTAAAGGGTTCTAAGCGCTCGGCGCTGCGGGCTACAGCAGCTTCATAGCCTGCCCGGTTGTCAGGGGGCATTGAGACCAGGATGAGGCTGCCATCCTGCAACATCTGCTCGGCTGTCCAACCCGTAACAGGTTCAGATGAACTCAAGTATTCGAACCAAACTTGGCCCTTGGCATCCTGCACCAGCGTATAGATGACAGCTGGCGCCTGTTGGTTAAAGGCCGCTAGCCACTGCTCGCTTTGGGCCAGTTTGGTTTCTATCTGTTTCCGCTCGGTGATGTCAATGATCATGCCCAGCGCCCCAACCATCTGCTGATCCTGGTCGAAGATCGGCGCCGCAGAGACAATCGCCCAAACGTCACGACCAGACCGATGGCGAAACTTAAAATCATGGCGCTCCTTCACGCCCTGCTGGCGGTTTTGCCAGAGTTGCTCGGCTAGGTTGCAACTGTCCTGATCCATGAAGTTGAACAGAGTTTTGCCCAGCATTTCATCACTGGCATAGCCCAGCATCGCGGCAACTTTCTCATTGACAAAGACTGTTTTGCCTGCCGCATCGACCTGCCAGATGCCTTCCAGGGCAGTTTCAACGATGCGTCGATATTTGGCTTCGCTGGCTTGTAAGGCTATTGTGACCTGCTTGCGATCCGTAATGTCCCGCAGGATTGACAGGTGGCGGTGGGGCACGAAGTTGGCAACTGCCGCAAACTCAACCTCTCGAACCGTGC
>JBJTUI010000099.1:0-5343 GCA_046080625.1 Elainella sp.
CCCGTTTTTTGCCCTGACGCTGGTTGCCCAGGCGGTTTACGTGGTGGGTTTGAGCTGGCTCGATCTGGCCGCCACCCAAAAGCCACTGCTGGCACGATTTAATACCTGGCTGCGCGACCGTCGCCTCTGGTATTTTGGGCTGGCCGTGCTGGGAGCCCTGCTGCTCTATGCGCCCTGGATTTGGGTGTTGCTCGACCAGCAGACCCGCGCTTCCGCCACTACCGACTGGACGCGAGTATCGGTCGGGCTCCTCTACCTGGCAAAACTCTGGCTGCTTAGCTTCACAGCCCTCTGGGTTGATCTCGATTTTGGTTTCAACAATCCCTTCACCTCCCTGCTGCGGCTGCCGGTTTTACTGCTGATTCTGGTAGCGTTTTACCGACTGTTGCGTCAACCCCTGCGGGTCTGGCTGTTTCTCTACACGGCGGCCTGGGTGCCGTTTCTGCTGCTGGCTTTGCCCGATCTGGTGTTGGGGGGTAAGCGCTCAGCGGTGAGTCGCTACCTGATTTCCTGTTTTCCGGCGGTGCAGCTGGCGGTGGCCCACCTGTTTAGCAGCAAGCTGTTCGGCAATCAGCTAGACGACAGCATTCCTCCCAAGCGCCCAACTCGGCGACTTTGGCTCGGCCTGCTGGGGTTCGTTTTTGCAGCCAGCATCCTGTCCTGTAGCGTCAGTGCGAGGGCGCAAACCTGGTGGAACAAGGATCTGAGCTATTTCAACGCCGAAGTGATCGGCCAAGTTAACCGTGCCACAGCCGAGGCCAAACAGGCGGGAACTGCTTTACCCATCCTCTTGAGCGACATGGGAGACGACTATACCAACATGGGTGATTTGGTGGCCATGAGCTACAGTCTGCGACCCGAGACACGGCTGTTTCTGGTCAGCGCCCAGCCCAATTTTGCTCCTATTGCTCAAGCAGAAAACCTGCTGGTGTTTCGTGCCTCTAAACCCCTGGAAGCGGCTATTGCTCAACAGGGTTGGCGATTGATCCCCGTCTCTGAGCAGGCGCGTCTGTGGCGGGTGGTTCGTTAGAGGCCGTGACGCAATGGCTTGATATCTTGATTACTCTGGCTCAGTCTTTAGCAGCTGTCTGATCAGCTTTTGAGCTGCAACATAGATGCCTGGAGATTCGCTCTCTCTGGGGCCAGCAATGTTCAGAATAACATCCTGCTCCAGACCGCTTAGCCATTCCCAAATTTGAATTGGGGCGTTCTCTGAGCAGAGTTGGTAGATCAAGATCGGTTTCTCCAAACGGAAGGCAATATCGGATGTCAGCTGAGTGCCGACTGATAATCCTAAATCCTCATTGGTGATAAGCACTAAAGTGGCTGAGCTGTCTCTGACGTTCCATGCGGTGCGCTGTGCGGGCTGCGGGGAAGGGGTTTCGAGCAGATTTGGATAATTTGTCAGCAGGCCAGGGGGCGTCAGCTGATCTTCTGCCCATCCACCTCTGGGACACCACCCCCCATAGTCCAAACCCTGAGCAATGGCAGCATCCAGCGCGGCCCGATCCACACCGGTTTGCCCACCCGAAACGATTTTTCTAATCATTGCAGGAGCTGGCAATTGCAGGAGCTGACAAGTAGATAAGTAGGTAGGTACAAACATGGGACGGTGGGGGTTTGGGGGCTGCGCCCCCAACAGAGGGCTTGCCCTCTGTACTCCCGTAAGACCCTCTTCGATTTAATCAAGCCCAGCTACTTACAAGCTACTTACAAGCAACAGAAATCCCTCTCCTGCAAACCAAGAGAGGGATCATTGTTATCCCTAGTCTAGGGCAAATTCGAGCGAGGGCTGGTCAGACTGGAGGCTAGACCAGGAAGTTCGTAGAACTGAGGCTATTTGCGGCAATGCCTTCTAGAACTGCTAGGCGCACAAAACCGCCAGCTGCATCTCCATTCGAATCGACCCGGAGGATGGCCCCACCGCCGCCGTCTGCTAAACGCACATAGGCTGCGAAGCGGTCGGCTCTGCCGTAGTCGGAACTGTCAAACACTCGCCGCAGATCAATCTGGTCGCGGGCCACATCAAAGTCGAGGATGGTATCGACCCCGTGGTTGGCCGATTTGTAGAGGATTCGATCTGCCCCCCCTCCGGTGCGAATTCGGTCGGCTCCTGGGCCACCCGTGATCACGTCGTTACCCAGACCAGCCAGAATCCGGTCTGCTTGGCCGTTGCCCGCGATTCTGTCGTTGCCGCGATTGCCGCGCAGGGTATCCTGACCATTGCCGCCCCACAGGGTATCGTTGCCGCGCCCACTTCTAGCGAAGTCGTTCTTGAGGTTGCCCCGAATCCGATCGCTTCCCAGCCCTCCGTTCAGCGTGTCTCGTCCGTTCTCCCCATTCAGGCGGTCGTTGCCCTGCTGGCCCTCAAGGATATCGCGGTTAGCGCCGCCCAGCAGGTTGTCCCGCTCGCGACCACCATACAATTCGTCGTTACCGGTCTTGCCGCGCAGCGTATCGCGACCGCGTCGGCCAAACAGCACGTCGTTGCCCTTATTGCCCGAGCCCCGGTCGTTGCCCAGACCCATGTTCAGCACGTCGTTACCCGTGTTGCCGCGCAGTCGGTCGCTGCCGGTGCCACCCAGCATCCGGTCTCCTGCACCGCCGCCCAGCAGATTATCGTCGCCACCGCCGCCTTGCAGCACGTCTGGGCATTCTAAACCGCTGAGCCGGTCGTTGCCGCCCTGCCCTGTGAGCTGGTCAATATTGCGCGTGCCTCGCAAATTGTTGTCGCCGTTGCCGCCCACTCGGGTTCGACCTTCTTCACACTGGCCGCCCGGAGCCACAATCGACAGCAGATCCAGCGTTACGATAGCCGGGGTTGGATCGGCAACGCCCTGATTATCAATCGCAGCGTAGGTAAAGCGACTGCCCGTAAAGGTAGAAGACGAACGGAAAAATACCCGCTGGAGTTCGTCGGGCGTGAGGATACGGCCAGCAGTAAGGGGAACACCGCCCTGGTTGGGATTACCCAAAAACAGCGTGCCTTGACTGGCAGGCGGAATGGTTAGAATCGCGAAGTTCACGACCGTGCCGTCCGTGTCGGTGCCTTCCAAGCCAGGCACCCGCTCAACCGTGTTTTGGGGCAGCCGCAGGGAGCTTGCTGCCGTGTTGGGCGGCTGGTTGCCGGGAACCGGAGGGCGACCAATAGCGGTGAGGGTGACGGTAGCTGGCGTTTCGTCGGAAGCGCCCCTGGTATCGGTGGCCGTGTAGGTGAAAGTTGATCCCGTGAAGCCCGGAGCAGCCCGGAAAAAGATAGTGTCGATCTGGGCCGGGGTGAGGGTGGAACCCGCCGCGACGGGCGTTCCGCCTGTGAGTGGATCGCCGACAAACAGCACCCCCTGACTGGCAGGCGGCAGGGTCAGAATTGTGAAGGACTCAACCGCATCGCCATCGGCCACATCGGGGTCGGTAGCCGAAAACCCGACCAGCAGCGCAGTCGTATCGGGGATAAAGGCCGCCCCAAAATCTACCGTGACGGGCGGGTTGTTGAGGGTGGAAACGACCAGATTGCGAATCTCGTGGATGTTGTTGAAATCGCCAGTTCCAGAGCCAAACCCAAACTTGAGGGTGCTGGGTGGCGTTCCCCCGTTAATTCCAGCAATGTTGATATTGGTCAGGTTGGGAGCGCTCTCCCCCGGATCGAGGAAATCGCCGTCGTTGTTGCCGTCGATCCGCACCGTCAGCAGCCCCGCAGGAGTCAGATCGACCTTTACCGTACGGCGGGCCGCATCGCGAGTGGTGGCTCCTGGGTTATCGATCTGGAACGGCAGGCTGCCGGTTCCGGTGACAAAGGCATAGTTCGTTGGCACGCCCGCCCGCACGGAGATCGAGTCGGGAACTTGACCAGGGCCTCCAGTGCGGACAATTGGTTCGCCTGGCGCATCGGTGGGGCTGGAGAAGTTGCCAAACTCGTCAAAGCCGATCCCGACATAGCCACCGGCTAGACCCGGCGCGATTCCGTTTTTCTGGGCATAGCCCAGGGAGCCACCGAAGGCCCCTGCTTCCGTAGGGGTAACAGTGCCATCCAGCAGGAAGAAGCTGACCCCGTCTGCTCCGGTGGGGTTGGTCGTGCTGCCGTAGGCAAACAGCTCGAAGGTGATGGTCAACCCGTCGCGTGAGTTAATCGGACGGTCGTAGAGCAGGAACGCCGCCTGGTCTGGAACCGCTCCGGTCAGGCGCAGGGCTCCTTCGCCAGAGACATCCAGCGCACCGGTTGGGCTACCGGGAATTGTGCCGGTGACCGTACCTCTGGCCGTCAGAAACGGACTTTGGGGGGGAAATTCCGGGTTGGTGATGGGTCCAACCCCGACCCGCCAGTTCCGATCTGCTACGTCGTCAAACCGGAAGGTGTCGTCCACTAGCGTCGGCAGGGTATGGGGATAGGCCGACAGCGCCTGGGGAGAAAACAGGGTTGATTCAAGAGGGGCCGTAGCGAAGTCAAGCTGCCAGTTGCCGCCCAGTGCCGCTGCTCCGATGGGGCTAGTCGAAGCCGCCAGTTCACTGCCCAGCAGCGTTTTCAGGGCCTGAACAAACTGCCGACCAACAGCACCTGCCGCCACTCGACAGCCATAGAGAAACATCTGGGCTTCCTTAAGCGCTTCGGCCCAGATTGCCAGGCGCGAGCTGTAGCGTTCCAAATTGCTTAAACTTAACGCCCCATTGCCAAGCTGAAGGCTGCCAGGTCCGCCGTGGGAGAGAATATGAAGCTGGTCAACCTGCTTATGGGCCAGTGCCTGGGTAATTTGTTCAACCCCGTCATCCGCTGAGTTTAGGAGCAGCAGTTCCGTGTTTGGAGATAGGTCCTTTAGGAGAATTTGGTAGTCAGCAACCGCTGAGTCAACAACAACGAAGGTGGAAACGCGACAGCAGGAAGTCATGGCTCGATGCCTCTATGTAAATTGTTCACAATTCGTTCAACAGTCCGTTTAACGGTCCGTTCAGCAATGCCTCTAACAGACAGACCCTTTCAGACCCCTTTTTTCAGCAACTCCGGAAAAGCACCGGCCAGGAAGCTTTTAACCGCTTAAGTGGATCTTCTAGTTATAACCGTAGATATCCTTAGACCGATCTATTACTTAAGTTAAATTAAACACCTGTTTTCAGCAAAATTGCTCTACCTCCGGAGGAGGAGAAAGAAATTTATTCAGATTTTACCTGGTCTTTAAGAAAAATCGCTGTACCAGGGTTATACGCTCAATAAATAATTGACCGAAAGTAACAAAGCTGTAATTATAGGCAGCCCGATTGTGAAGCAATCTAGCAGCGGTTGCCTCTGAAAAACGCCATGCTTTCAATTAGCTAGATCATCAAGCAGCAAGCGCACTCGACTGGGGATTGAGC
>JBJTUI010000100.1:0-3482 GCA_046080625.1 Elainella sp.
AAGGTTTTGGGGTCGAGGGAAATCCGGTCTGCCCCCACTTCAAACTGGATCTGATCAACCCCCAGATCAACAGCTCGAAAGGCCCGGCCCGTGCCGGTGGTGCCAAACTGGTAGGTATCCTGGCCCGCGCCGCCCTCCAGCTGGTCGTCACCCGCGCCGCCGTTCAGCAGATCGTTTCCTGCTTCTCCGAAAATCGTATCCTGGCCCAATCCACCAACCATTCGGTCATTACCTACGCCACCGTTAATTTGGTCGTCTCCCGCTTCGCCATGCAGCCGATCTCGGCCCATGTCCCCCGAGAGGAGATCAGCTCCGTCACCGCCCAGCAAAATATCGTCATCGCTGCCGCCGCTGATTTGATTATTTGCTGCATCCCCACGTCGATATTCGCCCAGTCTGCTCTCCGTATCCGATTCGTTCCACCAGCGCGGATTCTGGCCCAGAAACTCCATCAATGCGTCATATTTGGGCGAGCCGGTCTGGTTGAGATTTTCCAGGGCTCCCCAGCTGCCAAACCGGGTGGGGCGGCTGACCCCGACAAAATGGTTAAACAACTCGCCGCCTGACGCCTTCCAGCCCGCCAACAGCTCCGCATAGAGCTGCTGCATCTCCGGACGGCGGTTCAGGGCGATGAAGAAATCGCTGAGGGCGCGATTGTCGGCCCCGCTGTTGGACAGGTTATTGGCATTGACCAGATGCTGACCGCCCTCGTAGGCCACTAGCTTCAGACCGCGCTGGCGAGCCACCTCACCGTGGTAGCGGAAGCTAGCAATGGCGTCGGCAACGGCATCCTCGGCCTTGAGCAACCCGCCAGACTTGAGCTGCTGGAGCGCCTTGGCCATCCCGCCGTCTGGATCTTGCAGCCAGGACTGCACCGTCTCGGCATGTTCTGGATTGCCCAGACCGCCGGAAAAATAGCCGGTAATCGCGTAGGCGTCCACAGATTTGTAGGCGGGCTGATTGCCTTCTTTCACCCAGGCGGGCGTATTCAGAATCGCGTTCTCTAATCCTTTCCATTTTGTATGGGTGCTGATCACCGTCGTCAGCCGCTGCTTTTGGCTGCCAAAGGTTTCCTTCCAGATTTGGGCCATCTGGGCGGTTCGCATCCCGTACCACTGCATCCAGCCCGCTTCGATGTCCTTGCCCCAGCGCGCCTCAGCCTGCTGCACTGCATATTGGGCCTGGGAGAAAATCCAGTTCCAGACCTCGTTCGAGAACTCGACGTAGGCTTGCAGCTTGGGGTCGAGGTTGTCGCGCACGTAGGCGGCAAACTGGCGCATGTAGTCGTCCGTGGCCTCGTGCGGCATATTGAACCAGGGCGACTGGCCCGTCAGGTTGGCCAGTTCCACCATCACCTCGACCGGAACGCCCTTATCTGTCGCCCAGGTAGCGCTGTCACGGGTGGCGCGGTCGGCCCAGTGGCGCTGGGTTGAGTGGTTGGTGCGCATCCAGTCCATGAACCGCAGGCTGCCAAATTCTTTGACTTTCTCCAGAAAGGCCGGGTTAAAGGTCAGGCCCAGTTCCACCAGTGGCAAATCGGCTTCCCGGTAGACACGAATATTGCGGATATAGTCTCCGGTTTTTTGGGGATCGGTGGCGAGAATTCGCAGGTTGACGCCCGCATCGGAATTGCTGACCTCGATCACGTCGCGGCCCGGTGCCGACTCCAGTTTGCGTCCGGCTCCGCGATAGTCGAGCTGGCCCACTCCCTCATACTGCACGACATAGCGCCCGGTGGGATAGCTGTCCTGCATATCGACCAGCATCAGGGTTCCCACCTGGGTATAGCGGGGCGGGGTCGTGCCGTTGTTCTGGGTGGCGGGCAGGGACTTCACCCAACCGTTCGCGTCTAAATCCAATCGGTTTCGCTCCTGGGTATCCCATTCCGTATCGCTATGGAGAATCCAGTCGCGCGATGTTTTGAAGAGATCTAGAAACGGGAGCTCCGTTGAAAAGTCACTCACTCCGTTCAGACCGATACCCAGCGATTGTCCCTTGGTCATGATTTTCAGGCAGCACTCTTGTGCGATTTGCAACTTCCAGTGCTTTGTTCTAAGCTGTCGCTGCAACCGTTGAGCTTGATGGATTCACCAAAATTTCAGAGAACATTTTTGGGTCGTCTCCCGAGGAATACCTATAATTTGAAGATCAGGTATGTTTTTACACGAGCGTTGCAGTTGCGATAGCCAAATTGGGCATCCTACTAGCCCCCCTGAACCGAAGGCTGCTGGCGCTGCAAAACAGCTGGTCAAGGCACCGGCAATCTGCCCCGATCTGCTAGATTTCTTTGAAGCAGCAGTAAAGCTCACCCACCCCAAACCCCCATGACCGATTTTCGCGGCGAAATTGCTGCCCTTAGCGCTGCCCTGTTCTGGGCCTTGGCTTCTTTGATCTACGCCCGTCTGGGCCAGCGGATGCCGCCGCTCTGGCTCAACCTGACCAAAAGCAGCTTTGCGATCGGCCTGATTCTGCTCACCCTGCTGCTGCGCCAAAACGGTTCTCCCCAGCTCAGCCTGCTCAGCTTTGGCCTGCTGGCGCTCAGCGGCGCGATTGGCATCGGGTTAGGCGACTCGGTCTTCTTTGCCTCGCTGACCTGCCTGGGAGCCCGACGCGCCCTGCTGCTGGAGGCGATTGCGCCGCCCCTCTCGGCCTGTCTGGCCGCCCTGTTCCTATCAGAAACCCTGAAGCTAACCGCCTGGCTGGGCATCGCCCTCACCGTGGCTGGTGTGGCCTGGGTTGTGGTCGAGCGGACGCCCAATGCTCCTGGGATTGCACCGGGACAGCTTAGACGCGGATTGCTATTGGGCCTGCTGGCTGCCCTGGCCCAGGCAGTGGGTGCCGTCCTGTCGCGTGCCGCCCTGGTGAGCACGGCGGTGAGTCCGCTCTGGAGTAGCCTGATTCGGCTGGCCGCCGGGGCGCTGGTGCTGGGCCTGTGGCTGCTGGGGCCGTGGCTGCTGAAACCGTGGCTGCCGAGTGCGGGGCTGCGGGGCTTCAGGTCAAAAGCTCCCCAGGCAAACGTGTTTCAGGACAAGACAGGCCAGCCGCCCTCTCCTCTGCAACCGCTGGCCTCGCGCTCCTTTCTGCTGCCCCTGCTGCTGGCCTCGTTTGTCGGTACCTATCTGGGCATCTGGCTCCAGCAAACGGCGCTCAAATACACGGCTACCGGCATCGCCCAGGCTCTCACGGCCACCAGTCCCCTGTTCATCATCCCGATTGCCCGCCTGACCGGTGAGACGATCAGCCTCCGCGCCATTCTGGGAGCGCTGCTGGCCCTAGCTGGAATCTGGCTGTTGTTCAACGCCTGAAGCGGAGCAGGTCATGGGCTTACCTTCAGGACGATAACACCCACGCGATGCGCAATGAGTGCAGTAGAACTAGCCAGAAGTCTCTTTCTGCTTGACTCGGAGCGCATCGACCAACTTTAGAGATACCCCAAACAATTGCACCTGCCACTTTGCTGATTTCTGTTTTATCGCGTTACG
>JBJTUI010000101.1:0-6544 GCA_046080625.1 Elainella sp.
TGGGCAGCAAGCAGGAGCAACCGGGGGTGAAGACGCTTTGGCGGGGCATCAGTAAGTTGCAGCAGCTGATGGAAGGGGTGCAACTGGCTACTAAAACCTAGCTCCTGCAACCGTTCTGCCTCCTTTTGCGTAATGTAGAGCGTTCACGCACGGGCGGGTCAGACAGCCCAACGACAGGGATAAACTTACAGATTCCATGCTGAGTTCTAGGCTGTGGTTCCAGGCTGTGCAGATCTAGTTTAAGACTACTTCCCACCTCCCCATCTCCCCCATCTCCCCCATCTCCCCCACCTCCCCATCTCCCCCATCTCCCCCACCTCCCCATGCTCGCCAAACGACTCTACGCCACCCTAATCCCAGGCTCTCGTCAGCAGATGCGGTTTTGGTTCATGGCCAGTTTGCTGGTGGCGGTTGCCTATGGCTGGGTGGCTTTTCAGGAAACCCAGCTCAGTCCCTACATGGTGCATGATGACGCTCGCCAGCACCTGTTCTGGATGCGGCGGTTCCTGAATCCCCAGCTGTTTCCCAACGATCTGATTGCCGACTATTTCCAGTCTGTCGCGCCCTGGGGCTTTCAGGGGTTTTACCGGGCCTTTGCCCTGCTGGGAATCGACCCGCTGGATCTGGCCAAAGGGGTGCCGCTGGGGGTGGGGCTGGGCTGCACGGTCTACGGCTTTGGGGTCTGTTTACAGATTTTGCCGATGCCGTTTGCCGGTTTTTTGACGGCGCTTTTGCTCAACCAGATGCTGTGGAGCCACGATGACCTGGCTTCGGCTACGCCTCGGGCGTTTATGCCGCTGATCTTTCTGGCTTTTTTGTACTACCTGCTGCAGCGGCGGCTCTGGCCCTGTCTGACGGCGATTGTCCTGGAGGGTCTGTTCTATCCCCAGTATGTGCTGGTGTTTGCGGGCATCCTGGTGCTGCGGCCCTGGCGGCGCGGCCTGCGGTTGACCAACGACCGGGTGGAACGGCGCTTTTGTCTGGCCGGACTGCTGACGGCGGTGCTGGTGCTGCTGCCCTACATGCTCTGGCCTTCGCCCTACGGGCCGGTAATCACCGGGGCCGAGGCTCGACTCCTGCCCGATTTTGCCAGCAGTGGCAACAGTCGCTTTTTCCTGGCCGACCCCTGGCTGTTCTGGCTCTCGGGCAGCCGCAGCGGTCTGTTGCCGACGCTCAAACCGCCCCTGATCGGTCTGGGAGTCCTGCTGCCATTGCTGCTGAAGCTGCCGCGCCGGTTTGCTATGGCCCGCTACCTGACGCCCAACCTGGTGATCCTGGGCCAGATTGCCTTGGTCGCCGTTGGCCTGTTTCTGCTGGCCCATGCCCTGCTGTTTCGCCTGCATTTGCCCAGTCGCTATACGGCCTATACGCTGAGACTGGTGTTGGTGCTGGCCACGGCGCTCTGTCTGCTGCTGCTGGTCGAGGCGGGGCTGCGCTGGCTCCAGGAGCTACCGGTGCCGTTTTCCAGGCAACTGCTGGTTTGGGGCAGCCTGCTCTGCTGCGCCAGTTTGCTGCTGCTCTACCCCCTCTATGCCGAGCAGTTTCCGGCCACGGGCTACCTGAAGGGCCGCGCCCCTGCCCTATACGCATACCTGGCCCAACAGCCGGTTGACACAATGGTGGCGTCGCTGCTGCCCGAGGCTAACAACATTCCCAGCTTTGCCCAGCGGTCGGTGCTGGTCGCGCCCGAATATGCCCTGCCCTACCACCAGGGCTATGCCCAGCAGTTTCGCCAGCGGGTTCAGGATCAGATCCAGGCCCAGTACAGTCCCGACCGAGCTGCGGTGGGTCAGTTCATCCAGCGCTATGGCATCAGCTTCTGGCTGATCAGCCCGGACTGGTTGGGTGAGGATGCGGCCCAGCAGCTCAAGAGCCAGTGGGTTCGCCAATATCCAACCGCGGTTGCGACCGCCACTGCAAATCTACAGCGGGGCAAACCCTGGGTTCAGCAGCGCAGCGATGCCTGTACGGTGCTGCAAGGCCGGGGCTGGCGGTTGCTCAAGGCCGATTGCCTGCTCTAGCGGATTACTCTAGCTTCCTCCGGCGTCGGGCGGCCCTAGGGCAATCATTTAGCTTGCCTGAACAGGGCGTAGCCGGAATTTGAGGTTTGCACCATTTGGGGCTTCTGAGGTGTGGGGCTTCTCAGGCTCAGGGCTTCTCAGGCTCAGGACTTTTCGGCAGGCCCAATCTGGCTCAGCAGCATGGCGGCCAAAATCATCCCGCCGCCCAGGGCTTCGCGTCCGTTTAGCCGTTCCGCCAGCCACCAGAAGGAAAACAGCACGGCAAACACGGGTTCCAGGGTGTAGATAATCGCCGCTTCGGTGGCGCTGAGGTGGCGCTGGGCCACGACCTGGGTGAGGGTCGTCACGGCAGTTGCCACCACGCCCAGATAGAGAATCGTCCCCCAATGGGCAGCCACCGCCGCCAACTGACTCCCGCCGGACTGGCTCTCTCCAGCCAAACTCCCGCCAGTTAATCCCGCCCAGAGCAGACCCAGCAGCGCAATTGTGACGAGCTGTACTGCCGTGAGCTGGAGCGGCGGATGCTGGCTGGCAACGGCTTCGGTCAGCAGAATATAGACGGCGTAGCTGACCGCACAGCCCAACACCCACAGATCGCCCCAGGTGAGCGCCCCCGCCTCCCAGGACATGACGGCAATTCCAGCGAAGGCCAAACCTGCTGCTGCAAAAATCTTTAGCGTCACGCCTCGCCCCAGCAGCCAGCTCAAGAGCGGCACGATCACGACGTTCAGGCTGGTGATGAAGGCGGCCCGGTTGGCCGAGACGGTTTCCAACCCCACCACCTGGGTCAGGCAAGAGAGAAAAGCTACCAGACCGAGCAAGCTGCCGTGCCGCAACAGGCGACGATTCAGCTGGCGAAACCGACAAAAGGGCAGCATCAGCAGGGCGGCGATCAGAAACCGACTGCTGACCAGACTGGCGGGTGAGAGGGTGCCAACCACGTCTTTCAGGAGCGGAAAGGTCGTGCCCCAGATCAGCGTGGTCAACAGCAGCAGCGCCAGGCTGCGGAGGTGAAGGCGAGTCATTATTTTTTGACTGAAGGATTTTGCGCCCTTTTACTGGGGATACGCTATATATAGGAAGAACTAATCAAAAAAACCTGGCCAACTTCCATATCTAGTGCCATTATAGTAGCGTCATGCCCGACAGACCGCACCCGTAGACCTCCGTTTGCGGGTGCTACCTCATTCCCACTGCCGCAGCCTGATCTGGGCCTATTTAAGCGCTGGAATGAAATGGGGCAGCTTTTGACCTGAACAATTTAACGAAAGTTTATACTCTTTTCCCGAATCGGCCTTCCCGCCACCGGCCCGGTTTTTATCCATCTCCAAACACCACTTCAAAGCCGCTATGTCCTACGTTCTCTCCGCCGCCAAGCTCCAGACCTATCACCGCTGCCCCAGGGCTTACTATTTCCGGTACGAACGCAGGCTGGAGGGTTCGGGTTTCTTTGGCTCTGCGGCCCTAGGCAGCTCGCTACACCAGGCTCTGGCCCAGATTTACCAGGACTGGCACTACCAGGATCCGGTGCCGCGCCTCGACTGGATTGAATATTGCTGGAACCAGCAGATCGGCGAGCTCTCGCCCAGCCAGATCTCCGAGGGCCGCGAAATCCTGCGCCGCTATTACTACAGCTTCATCGAAAACCAGTCGGCGATGCGCAAACCCTTGGCCGTGGAGGGTCGTATCCAGAGCACGTTTCAGGTCGAAAACCTGGAGTTTGGCCTTTCGGGCCGCTATGACCGACTCGACTATTTTGAGGATGGTCTGGAGCTGATCGACTACAAATCGGCCAAAGAAGTCGAACGCCCCGACACTAGCGAAGTCAATCTGCAAATCGGCCTCTATTACCTGGCCCTGGAGCAGCGCTACCAGCGCACCCTGAAGCAAATGAGCCTGCTCTACCTGCGCACGGGCGAAAAAGTCACCTACGAGGCCACACCAGAACACCGCTGCCGCGTAGAGCAGGTGATTGGCGATCTGGCCACGGAACTGCGGCGCGACCAGAGATGGGAGCCCACGCCCGGCCACCAGTGCAACCGCTGTGCCTATGCCCGCTATTGCCCGGCGATGCAAACCGAGCCGGAGCCGCTGCCAGAAGACACCCGCCCCGAACCGGGCCTCCAGCTGGTGCTGAGCCTGGGCTGAGCCCGGTTTGTGAGCCTAGTTTGAGGAAAATGCGTCGCGAAACCTGTTCTGTTGCTCAGGCTGTTCTTTCGGTCAGGCTGTTCTTCCGCTCAAAGCGTTTTTGGTCAAAGTGTTTCTGGTCAGAATATTTCTGGTCAGAGCGTTTCTGGATCAACGCCAAGCTCGCGCAGTTTGGCGGCCAGTTTGGCGCTGTGGGTTTCTGCGGCCTGCTGCTGCTGCTCGGCCCGATCTGCCCGCTGCTGTTCGATCAGGGCGGCCTCGGCGGGCGTTGGCACCAGTTCTCCTGCGGCTGTGAAGAAGCGCAGCTGCCGACCCTGGATGCCCAGAAATAACTGGAGCTGATGACTCCAGAACCAGCCCTGTTCGCTGCTCTGCTTGGGCTGATACTGGCCTGCGACCAGTTCGGAGCCTACAAACTCCAGACTGTTGGGATCAAACCAGAAATATTCGATGGTTCGAAACGTATCCTGATAGATTTGCTTTTTGAGTCCCCGGTCGGTACCAGCCGTGCTCTCTGAAAGAATCTCTACCACGACATGCGGATATTCGCCATCTTTGCCCCAAACCACCCAGCTCTTGCGGGGACGGCGCTCGACGCCCAGCACCACAAAGAAGTCGGGGCCACGTTCGCGCAGCGTCTCCGCAGGAGACAAGTCTTCGGAGCGGCGCTGGTTGGGGCTGTAGTAGACCGTGAGATTGCCAGAGGCGTAGAAGTCACTGCGGTCGCGCCAGAGCCACTCTAGACATTGCAGCAGTAGCGTGATTTGTAGGCGGTGGAGGTCGCTTTTCCAAGGAGGTTCGTCGCTATAGAGATCAGTAGGTGGTAAAGAGAACGACTGATTCTGGAATCGGTCGTTGAGTTAGCTCCAACATAGATTGGGGGTCTTGGGCAAGGGTCATGGCAGTAGCGATCGAGAAATCGCAGAAGCGGCAGCAAGTGGCAAAATCCTCTAGTTTGAGTGAGCTAGAGGCCAGGAGAAACCCTAAAACCAGTACAGGTATTCTACCAGAGACGGCAAAGCGCTGGTTTTCTCGATCTGCATAAGTTTTTTAAAAATCTTCAACCCGTCAAGCCTCGCAACACAGAGGGTCTGTCCTAAATTTTGTGTCAAACCAATTTGCCCCTTCGCTTTTCTCCTACCCGCAGATCAATCGCGGGCTAGTAGAGAAAGTCCGCTTTAGCAGACTGGACAAGAGTTTCAGTACACTTGAGTGTAGTTGCTTCCATTAGCCCGCCGTTCACGCGCGGGTCGGGCAACGACAGGGATAAATTTACAGATTCTCCGCCTCCATTTCCCATCTACGCTCCCCATCTGCATTCCCAGTCCACAACTCCCCCATCCCCCCACCTCCCTACCTCCCCACCTCCCCCATCCCCCCACCTCCCCACCTCCCGTATCCCAAACACTCCCCAACCGACCCCTCTTATGGCACTCTGGAAAGTGTGCTCCATTTTCCCCCGGCAGCTTTAATACCCTCATAACAGAATCGGGATATGCAAACCCTTCCCAACCCCATCGCCTCCGCGCCTAACTCCGCACCAGTCTCTTCGATTTGTCTTTCTACTGACGGTACGATTCATCGCCGCAAAACCCGCCCGGTTCCGGTCGGCAGCATTACGATTGGCGGTGGCCATCCGGTGGCCGTTCAGTCGATGATCAATGAAGATACGCTGGATATCGAGGGCTCGGTGGCTGCGATTCGGCGACTGCACGAAATTGGCTGCGAGATTGTCCGGGTGACGGTGCCCAGCATGGCCCACGCCAAGGCGATGGAAGAAATTCGCCGCCGCCTCTACAGCACTTACCAGCCCGTGCCGCTGGTGGCCGATGTGCATCACAACGGTATGAAAATTGCCCTGGAAGTGGCCAACTACGTAGACAACGTCCGGATTAACCCCGGCCTCTACGTGTTCGAGAAGCCCGACGCCAAGCGCACCGAATATACCGAGGCCGAGTTTGCTGAGATCGGCGACAAGATTCGCGAAACCCTGAAACCGCTGGTGGTTTCCCTGCGCGACCAGAACAAATCAATCCGAATTGGCGTCAACCACGGCTCTCTGGCCGAACGGATGCTGTTTACCTACGGCGACACGCCGGAAGGCATGGTCGAGTCGGCCCTGGAGTTTATCCGGCTGTGCGAAGAGCTGGATTTTTACAATATTGAAATTTCGCTCAAGGCCTCCAAGGTGCCGGTGATGCTGGCTGCCAACCGCCTGATGGTGCAGCGGATGCATGCGCTGGGGATGGATTACCCGCTGCATCTGGGTGTCACCGAAGCTGGAGACGGTGAATATGGCCGGATCAAGTCTACTGCGGGGATTGGTACCCTGCTAGCCGAGGGGATTGGCGACACGATCCGCGTCTCGCTCACCG
>JBJTUI010000102.1:0-5595 GCA_046080625.1 Elainella sp.
AACTCGTCAAACGCTTTGCGATTCAGTCCAGTCAATGCCCGTAATAGGCGGTCATTTTCAAGCGCACGTCGAATATTGAGCACTGGATTTTTAGGTCAGGGACAAAATTACCTTACCTTAAAAAGCAACAAGTCTATTGAATAGTACCCTGGACCAACTGATCGCCGACGGCACAATGGCCCAACTCTGGGCTGACTGGATTCCCTGGAAACCGTTTCCGTTTCAGCCTGTGCTTCAGCCAAACTGATGCCAAAAGCAGGGATTACAGCAGGTTTGCCCTCGGTTGGCGCAGCTCACCCCTCTCAAATTATTTGTACCGACCTGCTGAATCTCAACCTTGCAGCAGGCGACGCAGTACTAAAACCTCGATTTCCACTCCAGTGATGATCCACTCAATTCCCATTGCTAGTTGCAACACACCCAGAACAAAGCCAAGAATTTTCAGGGTGACTGGTCTGAGAAACATTAGAATTGGTCGGGCTGCCAGCATGCCAATCAGATTCAGAAGCATCACTAGCACGAGCAGTCCAAGCACAATGAATTGGCTAATACCCAGATAGGTTGACATCACCATAATGGTGAGGGCGATGGCGATGCCAAAGGGAGGAAGAATCGTTGGAAAAGCCAGCGGCGTAACCGCCATCTTCAAGGACGGCTCATCTGGATGGACTGCCTTTTCAGGTAGGCTATATTCACTCAGCACTATCCTTAAAGCAATCAGAAATAGCAGAATGCCGCCTCCAATCAGCAGCGCAGGCAAACGCACCTGCCAGACGCGCAGCATATTCTGACCAATAATCGCGACCAGCAAGATCACAATTGTGGCAATTGCCGTGCTGCGAAATGCCAGCTGCCGTCGAAGTTTTGCATCAGCATTCTGGGTTAATTGCACAAAACTTGGAATGGTTTTGAGTGGCCCCAGCGTCACAAAGAAAATAATGAATAGGTTGAGGATGCCAACCGGAGAGCTGAGCGGAGTTTGGGCAATCTGGTCGGCAAGCCGCTGTTTAGGAATCGTGGCTGTTGCGGCAGGTAGAGGCGAAGCGGCAGGCGCTTGGGCTACCAGAGCTGTCTGCCTATCCATACAGGCAAATTGTTCGTCAACGGTACAGCTCGGAGGAACAGCGGCGATTCCGGGTTGGATCAGGTTTATCCCAATCAGTAAAATCAGGATACCAGCTGTATTGATCCATCTGTACTTTCGCATGTTGCGCCCCGTTAATGATTGAGATAAAGACGATTGAGATAAATAGGAAGAGTGCTGTTTATTCACAGGAGCCATTCGTACTCTTGGTTAAGTTGAAGAAGCAGGTCTGACAATTAAACGAAAACCGACATGGCAGGTGCTAGTGTCAATCGGCTCGGCAATCCGGGCCGCAGGGCGATAGCGCATACAGTAATTGGGAGCGCACAAGTAGGAGCCCCCTTTGAGCACCTTGCGTGGAATTCGAATGTCGGGCAAGTTAGGGTCGTAGCTTTGCTCCATAGCTGCTCCTTTGGGGTTGGCACTACCGCAGCAAGCTTTTGGAGCATGGTGATTTTGGTACCAGTCTGCCGTCCATTCCCAAACGTTGCCTGCCATATCGTGCAGACCGTAGCCATTGGCAGCATAGGTGCCCACCGGAGCTGTACGCTCATAGCCGTCGGTGAGTAGATTTTCGACTGGAAATTCTCCCTGCCAGGTGTTAGCCATGATCTTGCCCTGTGGGTATAGCTCGTATCCCCAGACGTACTCGGCGGCATCTAGGCCACCCCGAGCTGCAAATTCCCATTCGGCCTCCGTCGGCAGGTCTTTGCCTATCCACCTTGCATAGGCTAAAACATCTTCATAGGCGACATGCACCACCGGGTGCTTTTCCCGGCCTTTGATCGAACTACCTTTCCCTTCAGGATGCCGCCAATTTGCGCCTGGAAGATATTGCCACCAATTGCAGATATTACGCATATCCACCCGTTGGGTAGGCTTCTGAAACACCAGAGAAGCGGGAACTAGCATTTCTGGGTTTGCCCCTGGATAGTCTGCGGCATTGGGTACAAGTTCGGCAAAGGTGACATATTGAGTCGCTTTGACAAATTTTTGAAACTGTTCATTAGTGACGGTAAATTTGTCCATCCAAAAGCCACTGACCGTGACTTGGTGAGCAGGCGCTTCTTCAGGATAATGGTGATCCGAGCCCATTTGGAACGTGCCTCCAGGAATCCAAACCATGTCCCTAGCTGGCGGACGCCCCGGAGGGCGACCAAATGGTCTTGTTCTCTCTGAAGTGGATTGAGATGAAACCGAAGCGCTGCCCATGTTTTACTCCTTTTACTCCTTAAAAATGGATGCTTTGATCGGCAGGAAATTCAGTTGGCTTGATAGGGTTCCTCGATCCCTAGCGTGCTGCGACCTCATAGACGAGCTGGCCTTCTACGTAGTAAGGGCGGTAGTAGACATTGCCGTAGACATAATATTCCGCCCCGTTGACCGTAGTGCGGGTGGCATCTCCAGGTAAGTAGGGCACAACTGCTCCAGAGGGTGGGTTGATCACCACGTAGTTGCCGGTAGCCGCGTCCTGACGATAGAAGGTGCCGAGGTAATAGTAATAGGTTTGTGAACCGGCATTGACTCGGATAAACCCCTCGGGCAAGCTAGGCACTCGCGCCCCTGTTGGCGCAGGCACAACCACATAGCCATCTCGTTCTTGTGTATAGTAAACACCGTCATCATAGTAATAGTCACGATTGGCAATGGAAACGGCGATGGCGGAAGCTGCTAAAGTCCCCAGGAAAAACCCGTGCGGATGGTAGTCGTTCCAGTAGTCATTGTCATCCCAGTCAACGTTATCCCAGTCGTTCCAGTCAATATCCCAGTCTCGGTCCTCCCAGTCTCGATCTTCAATAAAGTCTCGTCGGTCATCCTGAAAATCTTCGCGGGCTTCTAGCCGATCGTTTCTAGCGTCATCTAGCTGGTCCTGCCGACTCCGCTGCCGATCTTCAAGGTCATTTTGCCGTTCATCGAACCGATTCTGCCGATCCGTTTGATAATCTTCCCGATTATCTTGGCGCTGATCAAGCCGGTCCTGGCGATTGGTTTGATACTGATCTCGATTTCTTTGCTGCTGATCAAGCCGATCCTGACGATTGGTTTGAGCCTGGTTGCGATTGGCCGACTGATTAGCAGCCTGATTGGTGTTACGATTTGGGTTCCGGTTAGCAGCACGCTGCTGATTCTCAGAGTAGCGGATGCTGCCTTCACCCAGCGTAGAGCGTGAACCGTAGTTAGCACGGCTGCGGTTGTTCGTACTGGCACTTCGATTATTTGCCCCACGATTGTTTGCCCCGCGATTATTTTCTCCACGATTACCATTGCCCTGGACTCGCTCACGCGAAGCGCCACTTCGCTGCCCGCCGCCTCGACGCTGGGCTAGAGCGACTTCACTGGTCACGATTATCTGAAACAGGACTAGAACTAGGCTGACTGCTAAAGGTAGTAGCTTTAAAGGAGAAGATCGACTCATGATGCTCAAAAATCCTTCGAATGATTGGACGAGGTCGGTGCAATGATTTGTCGGAGAGTGGGGAGCTGGGGCTTCGCCTCATGACCTAGTCCGCCGTTGACTCGCGCGCATTTGTTGCTGGTAGGGCAAGATCTGAGTTGAGCTATTTGAAAAAAATCTACCGTTCAGCTCGGTTAGATCTGAATTCAATCTGGCTAGCGTTCGCAGGAGGTTCGAAGCGAAACATCGCGTCAGTGAACCGGGAGCTGAAATTCTATTGGGTGAGTAGTGCCGTATATTGGGGTGAACCAGGTTTGTTCTTGTAGGTGATCACCACTTTACAGGGAAGTGGTCTAGAGCCTGCTGCAAGCCAGATCTGCCAATCAATATTTTGCTGGGTAAAAGCTAGATGATGACATTGCTTATCCAATACCCGATGGAGCCCCAGGTATCTACCCGTTTGGATATTCTCGCTCAGAATTGCATAGGGATCGCTGAATACCAGATCGACCAGCGGTGTAGACAGGCTAAACTGCTCGACTGCATAGTCTACCGCCTGATCAATTTCGCTCGGCGCAGGTACAGTAGCATAGACATTCTGAGTCCGATCCAGCAGGGTAATGGATTGACCGTCATACCAGAAGCTGCGAGATCCTCGATCGCCTACCGAATCGGCCTGGAGGCCATCAGGACGGCGAACTGACACAGTGGTGATGCCGCTATATTGAATTTTCTGTCCGGTTTCTGACACCGCATCTACCGTCGTTTCAGCCTTAAACATAAAATCTTGAGATGATTGCAGCGTCTCCCCCATTTTGCGCAGAAGTTCGTCAGCATAGGGGTCGATGGTTGGAGCGTTAGTCTGCGCCTGCAGCGGCAAGGTGGCTAGCACTGCACTGAGCACCACTAAACCTACAATTTTGATTGATTGACGAATAACCATACTAATTCCCTAATGCGCTAAAAGGTTCAAATAACGGCGTTGCTGAATAGGAGTATGAATTCGCCCCCCAACCCCTCAATCCTGGGGGGCTTCCGAACCTCAAAGTCCCCCAAAGTTGGGGATTTAGGGGGCTGCCAAAGACTGCCAGCGTAGCAGTTCATATTTGAATTCAGCAACGCCCAAATAACTTCATCTCAATTTGCTGCAAACTTTTTGCTGCAAGCTTTTAATGCGACTCACCATCCTTTTGCCCAGTCTCGCGCATCTCCAATAGATCGATTTCATGAAATTTGGGAACTTTCCGCACATAGAGAATCGCCCCTATTGCCGCAATCACCAGCGCAATGCTTAACCCGAGTTGGAGAATACTGCTACTGCCATCCCAGTCCACAACTGCTCCTGCAAAGTTGATTGTCAGAATCACAATCACAACGCTGATTAAAATGATTTTTAGCTCCTCAAAATCTTCGACTTTGAGCCAGCGAGGCAGACGCAAACTGCCGTCAATGAACAGGTGATAGAGGCCGATAGCAAAGATATAGAAGACAATGCCCAGAAACAACAAGTCGATTACTTCAATAAACCCGATAGAAACCGCTTTCGATGCTTCAACCGTAAACTCCCGACTGCGAAACATCTCCCAGATAACATTAATGGCGGTCAGAACGCCGCCAATCAAAATCGAAAATGACCCGGCCAAAGCAGTAATCACGGCAAGGTTAATCAGGTAACGACTACTGGACAAGAGAGATTTCATCATCGGTAGTTTACAATCCTGGTAGAAGTTTGTGACTATGCCAAAACTTTGAGCTTCAGTATTTACAGAGCTTTTCACTCGGGTGAGGTGCAGGGGGTGGGGGCTGCGCCCCATTTTTTTGTACTTGATCTCTACAGAGCCAAGATCGCCAGAGTTCCTTGCGTTCTTACCTTCAGGTCCGTCTAGACTCGGCGATTAAATAGCCCACAATCGCAGGCAGGATCAAGGCGGTAATCAATATTGTGGTTGTAGCGCTAAGCCGGCTGGAGAGTGTACGGGCTTCTTCTAGACCTTCCCAGATAAAATCTACTGTCACAACGATGGCATAGAGTCCGGCGGTAACTCCACTCAGGCGAGACAAAAAGGTTCCTAGGGGTGGAATGTTAGCTCTGGTGGTTTTATATCCCCAGAAAACA
>JBJTUI010000103.1:0-4281 GCA_046080625.1 Elainella sp.
TCGCCAATCCAGCAATAGTCGCCAATCTGCAATCGCCAGGGAAATTTAACCCGCACACCCGGTTTGATCCGCACGCCCTGACCAACTTTGCTACCAAACCGCCGCAGCAGCCAGACCTTACCGCGAGACGGCAGCAGGCGAGAGCGCACCAAGGGATAACCCAGGCCATACCAGAGCAGCTGCTTGACCAGCGATGCTCCAGGGCTATAGGTGCCGATGCTGTATTGGTCGAGCTGGACAGGACTTGAGTTCACGCTTGATCTGGAAATGGTATGACAACGACAGCTGATTCCGGCCCGGTTTTGCAATCGTCAGTGTGGCCTCGCGCAACCCGTGCCTAAGCTGTCCACGAGGCAATCGCCAGCAGAAACTAGGGCCGCACGGTTCTGATCCACCTTCTCTGATGCATCATCTCCGCTGCGGCCCGCGAAATTATTTTGTCTTGCGTTGCCTATGCCTCTGGGTCAATTCCCATGGCTCGCAGGCGATCTGCAAGCTGCTCTGCCCGCTGCTGAGCTTGCTCTGCCCGCAGGCTTTCTTGCTCTGCCCGCTGCTGAGCTTGCTCTGCCCGCTGCTGAGCTTGCTCTGCCCGCTGCTGAGACGCCTCATCGGCCAACAGAACTAAATTCCCGGCAGGGTCATAAAACCGCAGCCAGGGTGCCACCTGCCGGTTTAGAGTGCCCTCCCAGACTCCCACCCACAGCTCCAGACTGTGGCACCAGAGCCAGCCCTGGGGATTGGGTTGCAGGGGTTGATAGCGCTGGTTTTGATCCAGATGCCAGCCTTGCAGCGACTGAGGCGCATAGGGATCGTAGACAAGGTAATCTGGGGTTTTGAAGGTGCGTTCGTAGAGGTGCTTCTTCTCACCCAGGTCAATGCTGCTGGTGCTATCGGACATCAGCTCGATAATCACATCAGGATATTTCCCGGCTTCGTCCCAAATCGCCCAATATTTGCGCAGGGCGAACCGATCAACTCCCAACACCGCAAAGAAATCCGGACCCCGGAAATCTTGATTTCTAACTTGAGCAGCACTGTAGTAGAGGAACATGTTGCCACCCACAAAGTAATCGCTGCGGTCTGACCAGTAGTGGTCAAGACTATCAATCAAGACATTCATGGCGGCACGGTGGCGGGGCGTTTCCAAGGGCACTCCATCGTCGTAGGGCAGATTGGATGGCGGCGCAGGAAAACCCTCTGGCTCCAGGATTTGCTCCCGTACAGAGTCAGGCTGGGAGTCAGGCTGAGGCAGGGGTTGAGATTGGGCTATGGTCATCGCTGCTCTCAACAGGTTATTCCAGTTCAATTTAAGCTATTCTAGCCAAATCTGCTGGAATAGTAAACTTGTTCTACTCGATGGGAGCACAGCCCCAGCTCCACGCTTCTCTAGAAATGTCACTTACCCAAACTGGGAGCGCAGGCTAGCTCCGGTATGCCCGGTCGTAATCCAGAGGCAGGAGCGCCCAATATCGCGCAGGACGCGCAGGGGAGATTCGGGCGGAGCGTCGGAGGGAATGGCAACAGGAGTGAAGGCGATGCCCTGGCTGCCAAGCACCAGGAAAGCGATAGCCTGGGCGCGGGGCATATGGAAATCGGAGGTAATCAGATAAATGTGGCGGATGTGCTGCTGCTTGAAGCTGGGGACCAGGGTCGTGAAGTTGGTGACGGTGTCGCTGGCCCGATAGTCGAGGTGGAGCCGCTCTGTAGGAATTTGGGCGGCCTGGAAAATCGGCAGGGCTTGGGCCGGGGCAATGCCAGAGGAGACCCAGACCTCCAGGTCAGGATGGGCCTGGGCAAACTGGGCGGTGAAGCGTTCCCGGTCGGTGCCGCCGCCCAGCATCAGGATGGCTTGGGGCTGGGGAGCCTGAATTGAGGCGAGGGTGAGGCGAACAGCAGAGCCAGCAAACAGCAGGGCTAACAGCAGCAGGGCTACTAGACCAATCTTCCAGAAGGGCTGGGCGAAGGGGATGTTCATTGCGGGTCAGCGGCACCCTAGAGCGATGCAGGTTGACCCAGGGGAGGGCATGCTCATGAAACCTGCCGGTATTGACAGTTTCAGTGTAGCAGGCGTCAGGCATCTGGTTCGATACCCAGGTTCCGCAGCTGGGCGGCTAGGCGCTCGGCCCGCTGGCGCTCTTGCTGGAGCTGCTCGCTCGGTGAGGGCAACCAGTTCCCTTGGGCATCATACCAGCGCAGCCATAGACCGGTAGTTTCACGATAGCTGCCCTGCCAGAGGCCCAGACCCATCTGGATCTCTGCTAACCAGAGGCGTTGCTCGGGCAGGGGCAGTTCTTCGTAGCAGGTGGCGACGTGCCGGAAAGCGCGAAATTGGGTAGCGTAGCGGTCGTAGATGATGTAGTAGGGGACGCGCAGCAGCTGTTCGTAGACCTGCCACTTGGTGGGCGGCTGGTTGACTTCGCGAAGGGTTTGCCCCAGATCTTCGGCCTCGGTACCGGGAGAAAGCAGTTCAACCACCAGGAAGGGGGGAACGACTTCTTGCCAGGCGACGTAGCTAAGGCGCAGGTCTTGCTGCTGGCGGGCTCGTGCGATACCCAGAACTAGAAACCAGTCGGGGCGTTTGTACCAGAGAGGACGGCGAGCGTCGTAGTAGATGTTGAGGTCGCTGGCGGTAAAGATCTGGTCAAGGCGATAGTTGGGAGGGCGACAGGTGTCGTCGAGCAGGCGCGGTTGGGCCAGGTGAAATTCATCGGGCAAGCCAGGGTCCTCAGGATCTTCGCTGGGAAGATCGTACATGGTAGGCAGGGGCTTTTGCAGGGGTTGGGATGGATCAGGTTGATACATGGGCTGCTGGCATGGCTGCTGCTATGGCTGCTGCTATGGCTGCTGAAATGACCGCTGTACGCTTCCATCATAGCCTTGGCCTAGTTCGCTGATCGGTTCAAGCTCGTCAATTCTGCTCCCTGTCGGTAAGAGCGATTCCCTCAGGCTGCCTATTGCTATTCTAGGAATGTCCTGATTTCTACATCTGACGCCGCTATGGATGAGCCTCTCCTCTATGAGCAAGATTTCTATGCCTGGACTCAGCAGCAGGCGCTGGCACTGGAGCAGAGGCAGCTCTCGCTGCTGGACTGGACAAACCTAAAAGAGGAGATCCAAGCCTTGGGCAGGCAGGAATATCGAGAGCTGGTCAGCCGCCTTTCGGTTTTGATTGGCCATCTGCTCAAGTGGGAGTATCAACCTGAAAGACGCTCTCGCGGTTGGTTCTTGACGATTCGAGAACAGCGACGGGCAATTCGCCGCCATCTACAGCAAAATCCTAGCTTGGCAAACCGCTTGCCGGAGGCCGAGGCAGATGGCTATGAAGCGGGGGTGGATCTAGCGCTCCGAGAGACCGATTTGCCTCTACGAACGTTCCCTGAGCGGTCTCCCTACAGGGTCGAGACAATGCTAGCAGCCGATTTTCTCTGTGATACGAGCCGGGACTGGGAGAACTGAGCCTCAATTTACTTCAATTCAAGATCAGCAGATTGCTGGAGCTGGACTAGAAAGTGATCAACATCCTGCACTAAAGCAGGATATCCCTGACGCACCCGATGCAGATTTGCAACTAACTGGTCGTAATCAATCGGTACTCCGTAGGCATGGCGGAAGAAGTGGCGAAATCCCCGGAGGGCGTTCAGGGCTTGAAAGCTGGTTTGGGAGAGGAGAGCGGGTCGCACTGTCTGGATTTCCTGAGTCATGCGTTGCAAAATCAGCTGATGCCATCGAGCAGCGTCAGTAATTTGATTCTCAAATTGGGCCGCAACGGTTCGGAGCAGATCTTCTACGGCGTTGTAAAAATTATGAATTTGATAGGCGACGCTCTCAAGCCGCACCGGATCATCGGGCTGTAAACCGGTTGCTCTTACTTCCAGCATCTCGATCACCCGTTGAATCAGCTGCATCTGGGATCGCAGATCTGCCTCAAAAATTGCTAGCTGCCTTTTGTCCATTTCTGCCCCAGTTCTCGAATTCGGTGAGCAAAGTGACAGCGGCGCAGATCGACAATATCGACATCCCGGAGCAAAACCATCGACAGGTCGGCCAGTGCCTCGATCTGGAGGACTGGATCGATTTGCTCAACGCCCAAATCCACATCAGAGTTCTCGTGGAATCGCCCCGGTTGGGTGACGGAGCCAAACAGATAGACAGATTGAATGCCGTAGCGGTCGCCCGAGTTTGCCAGCCAGTTGAGAACCTGCTGCAAAACCTGCTGTCTGATCTGCTCGCGCTGCTGCTGCCGTTCGGCCAGCACCTGATCGAGTAACCGGGTGTCGAATG
>JBJTUI010000104.1:0-3142 GCA_046080625.1 Elainella sp.
CAGCGGCTGGTAGTCGGCCTGAAGGATGGCGTCTTCTAGAGCGTGACAAAGCGCCACCAGCGTATTTTTGTAGTAGACCCCAAAGTTGAGCGGCCTGCGGGTAGAACTGATTTCAGCCTGGGCTGGGCTGCTCTGGGTTGGACTATTCTGGCTTGAACTATCGGCTGAATTGCTCTGAAACTGGCGGTGAGCGTCGCTGAGCTGTCTCAGAATGGAACCTTCTAACATTGCGAGTAATTAAAGCGGGTAATTCAAACGGGTAGTCGGGCGGCTGGCATGACGGCAGGTTGCCCTCGGCGGGCTGGCCTGATAAGAAGCAATGTAACAGAATATTACCGATCTGAGCGTCCAGGCTGAGCTACTGCCAATTTTCCTTTGTGCAAATGCACAGGATTTTGCCCCGGCTGCTGACCTGAGGGCGGCTCCTGACGCGGCTCATTGAGAGCCTGATGATGACCTGATTTGGATGGCCAAACCCGGCCAGGGCAGCCGAACAGCCGGTCTAGCTAGGAGTGTAGCAGTTAACAAATGCAGTCAGCTAGAACTAGCCCGGTTCCACTCCTAGGACTGAAGCCAATTTATTCCCTACGGCGGGTGACATTTGCTTCTGAATTCTTAAACGTTACCCAATTGACATTTGATTTTCAAATGGAGACGATTGGTTTTCGAACGCTGCAATTGACCGAGGCTTTGAGCCGGTCGGAGGTTGGAATGAAATTAGCAATGGAACAATTGGGTCGGGGTCGCTTTCGGAATTGGCTGTCGAGCCTGAAGCAAACAGACCGCACTCTGCTCAACCGAACTTTGAGCAAAACAGGGGGCCAAACTCTGGGCCAAACTCTGGGCCAAACTTTGGGCCGAACAGGGAGCCGAACTCTGGGCCGAACAGGGAGCCGAACGGTGGGTCAGGTATTGGGCCAGGTATTGGGCCAAATTAAACGCTTCGGACGCAAGCCGAGGCTAATTTACGGCGGCTGGGAAACAAATCATTTACAGGAGGACAGCCGCGGCTGGGCTAAACCCGAAGCCTAGGAGCTCATCAATCGCATGGACATGCATTAGCTCACACCAGATCCAGCGAGCTCAAATACCAGCCTGCGGGCCGTGCCGTCGTCTGTAACCGTCTGTTCGCCCAGCCCGACCACCTCGACGATCAGCTGGCGCGGCTGGGGCCATCGGTCGCCAGAATGGGCTTCCAGGGAGACAGTAACCGTCTGGCCTGCGGTCGTGACCCGATAGCGCGTCGTTGTCCAGGCTCCCTGCTGGTAGTCGAAGCTGCTGCCGTCGTCTTCGTAGTGGAGCCATTCGCCCTCGCCGGGCCAGATTTTTAGCCGCAGGTGGTCCAGCGGTTCGCCCGTATGCTGCCGCACTGGAGCCATCGGCAGGATCGAGCCAGCCCGGACGTAGAGCGGCATGGTTTCCAGCGGCGCACTGGCCAGAATGTGGGTTGGCCCCTGGAACTGTTCGCCGGTCCACCAGTCGAACCAGGTGCCTTGGGGTAGATAGACTGCCCGCGTCTCGGCCCCCGGACGCAGGATCGGAGCCGCCAAAATCGCCGGTCCTAGCATCACCTGGTCGGCGAGCTGTGTCACCGCCCGGTCTGCGGGAAACTCGTAGAGCAGGGGTCGCAGGATTGGCGCGCCAGTATTCGCGGCCTGCCAGAACAGGGTATAGAGGTAGGGCAGGAGTTGATATCGCAGCTCGATATAGCTGCGGCAGATCTGCTCGACTCGCTCGCCAAACACCCAGGGCTCGTGCTGCATGGAGGTGTTAGCCGTGTGGGCTCGCATTAGCGGGTAGAGCATCCCCACCTGCATCCAGCGGGCAAACAGCTCGGCGGTAGCGTTTCCGGCAAAGCCGCCAATATCGGCCCCGACGAAGGCCACGCCCGACAGACCCAGGTTGCAGAGCATCGGCAGGGACATCTCCAGGTATTCCCAGCGGGAATGGTTGTCGCCGGTCCAGACGGCAGACCAGCGCTGGATTCCGGCAAAGCCCGAGCGGGTCAAAACAAACGAGCGCTGCTGGGGCCGCAGGGTTTGCAGGGCTTCGGCAGCGGCGCGGGCCATCATCTGGCCATAGAGGTTATGGGTTTCGGCGTGGTTGGTGCGTTCGGCCTCGTCGCCCTGGGGCGCATCCAGGGGAAAGGGAATTTTGTCGCCCGGATCGCCAAAAGGCCGGTCGTTCAGGGCCGGTTCGTTCATGTCGTTCCAGATGCCGGCAACGCCCGCATCGGTCAGGGCGCGGTGCTGCTGGCTCCACCACTGGCGCACGTCGGGCCGCATGAAGTCTGGAAACACAGCCCGGTCGGGCCAGACATAGCCGTGGAAAATTCTGCCGTCGGCGTGGCGGACAAAACAGTTCTGCTGCAAACCGCTTTCCAGCACCGGGTAGGGATCGTCGGGCTGGAACTTGACGCCCGGATCGACAATAGTCACGACCTGGAAGCCATCCTGGCTGAGATCTGACAGCAGCTGCTTCGGGTCGGGGAAGCGCTGGGGATTCCAGGTGAAAACCCGAAACCCGTCCATATAATCAATGTCGAGGTGAATCACATCGCAGGGAATCTGGCGCTGGCGAAACTGGGCGGCCAGCTCACGCACTTCGGCCTCGCTGCGGTAGCTCCAGCGGCACTGATGATAGCCCAAGGCCCAGTGGGGCGGCAGCGGCATCCGTCCGGTCAGCGCCGTATAGGTTTCGAGAATCTGGGCGGGTTCGGGGCCATAGATGACGTAATAGTCCAGTTCGCGGCTGTGGGACTGCATCTGCCAGATGCCGGTCTGTTCGGTACCAATGTCAAAGCTGCTCCAGTCGGTGCAGTTGAGAAACAGCCCGTAGCCTACCTCGGGCCGGAGCGCCATAAAAAATGGAATCGCCTGGTACATGGCGTCGGTCAGCCCGGTGTAGTCGAGCGAGTCAACGGTCCAGTTGGTCATTGTGTGGCTCAGCTTGTCCAGCCCGCCCGTGCGTTCGCCAAAGCCGTAGTAGTGTTCGTCGGCTTCAATCCGCTTCCAGGCGCAGATCCGGGCCGGGTGCCGCCCAAACTGCCAGCCCAAACCCAGATCGGTGTCTGCCGCAAACGGGCGATTGGCCCTGTCAAAGCAGCTGAGCCGCCCCGTGGCCTTCTCTACCTGAACCCGCA
>JBJTUI010000105.1:0-2891 GCA_046080625.1 Elainella sp.
GTGCCTTTGAGCTTTTGGGCAGTTTTGATGTAGAGCGCTTTGAGTTCGTTGCTCAGTTCCAGCATAGGGAATAACCTTGGTTAAATAGATCCCGGTTCTCTTGCCAGTATTGCAGGATCAATCATTACTTGGAAGTCTCTAACACTTCGCCCCGCAGCCCCCACTGTTGGGCCAGCCGGTAGACCGTGGGCCGGAAGCCAACGCCCTGTACCGTGCCCGTGACCCGAATGATTTCACCCGTTTGGGTCAGGTCGGATGAGTCGGCATCCGGGTGCAGTGTCCGCGAAATTCGGTTCAGGCTGATCGTCATGGCAGCCTCCAGAGCAGAACACGGTTGTTGCCCGAATCGGCCAGGGCCACCCGATTGCCGCAGGCCTGAATGTCGTAGGTCCAGCAGACCGAATCCCGGAGCGGCATGCCATAGGAACGGTTTTCGCCCTTGCTGTGGAAATCCTGCTGGCCAATCAGAGCGTCGGCAGCGGCCCCTTGCAGCGAGCCCAGATCGGCCCGGTAGCGCCAGCCCAGCAAGCGCGAATTGGCCGTATCGGCCACCAGCAGCCAGTCCGGCGTGGCCGTGACGCCGTAGGGCATATTCAAGCTGGCGGCGGTCGGAGCATAGACGCCGCGATTCAGCTCGGCCTCCTGGAAGTTGTCCTGCCCCAGGACGGCAGCGCAGGGCTGGTTGTTCTCCGACGGGATGCCCTGCCAGATCATGATCCGGTTGTTGCCCGCATCCGCCACCACCAGATTGCCGTTCCAGACCGTGATGCCGTGCGCCCAGCGCAGACTGGCCGCGTTGGGGCTAGCGCCGCCGTTTTCGTTGCGGCTAGTGAAATCGGGCTGGCCTAACACCAGATCGGCAGGCTGACCGTTTTCCTGGGGCAGCTGGTTCCAGATCAGCAGCCTGCGGTTGCCCGTATCGGCGACAAACAGCTTGCCCTGGTCGTAATAGACGCCATAGCACCAGTGCAGTCGGTCGGCGGCGGTTTCAACCAGACCGCGATTCGGATCGCCCTGGGTAAAGTCGGCCTGACCCAGCACCAGATCGGCAGGGACGTTGTTGGCCTCCGGGCGCTGGTGCCAGATCAACACCCGATGGTTCCAGGCGTCGGCAACGATCAGCCCCTGCTCGGTGGCGCAAATCCCGGTGGGTACGGCTACGGTTGCCGCCCCGATCTGGCCCTTGCCGTTCTGGCCTTCCTGGTCAAAGTCGGATTGGCCAATCACCCAGTCGGCGGGCGAGCTGTCTTGAGTCGGGCAGGCGCGCCAGCCCAGCAGGCGATGGTGGCCCGTGTCGGCTACCCAGAGTGGCCCGGTTTCTGAAACCAGACAGACGCCGCGTGGCCCAAACAGGCTGGTGGCGCTGGGCGCGAGCGGTAAGGGCAGAATCGAATTGGAGGACGAACCGCCCAAAATCACGTCGGCGGTGGGCGCGAGCGGCGAAGGGGCGCGGTCCTCCAGTTGGGGCGCAGCTGGAGCCGTCATCGACAGTCGGACTTGCATGGCTATTCCCCCAAGTTCACGAAAACCTGGCCCTCTCGGACTTCGACCGGGTAGGACTGGAGCGGCGTCTGGGGCGAAGTCAAGCATTCCCCCGTGGTCAGGCAATAGCGAAAGCCGTGGTAGGGGCAGGTGAGCGTGGTTCGCTCGGCGGTTTGTGCAACTTCGCCGCCGTCCAACGGTACACCCAAGTGGCTACAGGCGTTTTGATAGCAGACGACCTGGGGATGGTGGACATCCGAGCTGAGCCGGGTCAACAGCAGCGACTTGCCCGCCAGCTTCATTGCCAGCATCCGCCCTTGGGGAACTTCGGCCAGCGCCGTGACTTCCAGCCAGCCGGGGGGCGCGAACGGGCTGCTTGTCCAGGGATGCGGGTGAGTACTCTGGTGAGTACTCTGGGGCGAAGGGGTAGTAGACTCGCTGGCCACAACGCGCTGAATTTCTGGGCAATAGCGCTTGATCGCGTCCTCGACGCCCTGACTGAGGGTGAGGCTGGAGGCCGGACAATGGCTACAGGCTCCGATCAACCGCACTTCGACCGTATCGGGAGGGTGGATCGCCACCAGCTCCACATCGCCGCTGTGGCCCTTCAGGCCGGGTCGCACTTCCGCCAGAGCCATCTCGATCCGCTGCTGCAAAGGTGGCTGGGGCGGCTTGATCAAGTCGTGGTAGCGCAACAGCCCGTACACGACTTCATCTTCGACGGCCTGACGCAGGGCCGACATCGACTCCTGTTTGACTGTGCGAATCAGCCGTACTAGCGCCTCGCGATGTAGAGCTTCGATGGCGCGCTTCAAGCCAGAGACGGTGGCCTGCTGGGAGTCGTCCCAGGTGCTGATAATTGTTTCGTAATGGTGAATGTCGCTAGTCAAAGATTCGAGCGGAGAGGCTGGCGGTGTAGCCAATGAATCAGGAGAATTCTGTGGAATCGATTGATCGCTTGCATGAGAGACTGGAGCTTGAACCATGACCCTCTCCCTAGGAATAGGCTAAATACTATGGGTGAATACTTATGGATGAGTACTATGAGCTAATACTATGAGCGATTGCTGTGTGGCAAACTGCGTTCTGCCGGTGATTTTATTGGGTAACAGGCCGGGTGATAGAAACCGGGCCTCGCAGGGAAACCCGGTTTACAGCATTCAGCGGAAGCTCGACGCTATTTCATTTTCACGTCTTTGAGCAGGTAGGGCATCAGCAAACCCGTCACCAGGGCTGAAACCGGAATCGTCGCTCCCAGACCGAGGCCAAGCTTGCTCAACCCGACGATCAGCAGAAAGCCGATCATAATGCCGAGGGCAGTTTCTCGGGTGAAATACCAGGGATTTTGCAACAGTTTGCCTTTGAACAGCAGCTTTGACGAAAACCAGCCGACTTCTAACATGACTTCT
>JBJTUI010000106.1:0-2664 GCA_046080625.1 Elainella sp.
TTTCTGCACAACACCGCTGTCCTGTAGGATGACCTTACCGTTTTTGACGACTTGCTGACTTTCACATTTTGGGCAGTGCATCGGCTCTAATCCACTCGATGCAACCATTTTACATATCACTCCTTAACAGACCAGTGCCAAGGCTTCATGGTTTCTCCTGCTCTCTCACCCCCTTAACTGTACTCCACATACCTGAAATCCGCTGTATCTACCCTGTCCCCTGCTGGTTTGATAACCTAAAGCAATTTTCTCTTCCCATCCAACCGGGTGATTTCAGCTTCAAACGACTTGAGATAGCCTAGAATAAAAATAGTTGGGCGGCCATGGCCGATGACTAGTTTCGAGGTGCTCGGCTATCCGTTTGCTGCCGCTCCGCCTTCACCGCCTGCTTAAACTAGGTACAGTACTGTGAGTAAACTGATCCAAGAAGTATTTCTAGAATTGGAATGGAATGACGAAGCCGAAGCTCGGCAAGCCAGAGAACGACGGGCTCAAGAACTTCAGCAGCAGGGATACCTCTGTGTCTATGAGGACCTGTTCACCGTCTACGGCTACCGAGTATTTCTCCTCAAAGCCTCCCTGCCTGAACCGGTGAGCACCCGCAAAGTTGCTGTTGGCAGCTCGAAAGGCCGTTCAGTTCCACGACTCAAGCGCAGCAACCCGCTCCCCTCGGTTGAACAGCGCTAGCGGCTGGGTGACTCCAGCAGGCTGTGGCCTCAAAAAGCCTGTTGTGCTTCAAGAAGCCTGCTTCAAGGAGACTGCCGTTTTTTGCGCGAGCGCCGCTGGGGCCGAGTTGGCTTGGCCTGCTCGACGGGTTGGGCTGGACTGGTGACAGAACTCGTGGGCATCACTTCCGAAGTGACCGCTTCCAACTGCGTTTCTAGCTGCTCTACGGAGGGCAGGCTGGCCTGAAGCGGCTGCGGCAGGGAGTGGGACGAGACGGCAATCGGGGTGTTGACATTGCGCAGGGCATATTCGGCCTTGATCTTGCTCTTGCCTTTACAGAGAATCAGCCCAATCGTGGGCTGGTCATCGCCATGGCGCAACAGGTCATCCACCGCCGAGACATAGAAATTCATCTTGCCCAGATATTCGGGCTGAAAGCTGCCCATCTTCAGGTCAATTACCACAAAGCAGCGCAGCTTCAGGTGATAGAACAGGAGATCCAGGTAGAACGCCTCGCCGTCTACCTCAATCGGGTATTGGCTGCCCACGAAGGCAAAGCCAACCCCCAGCTCCAGCAGAAAATCGCGGATGTGAGTGACCAGCGCGTTTTCCAGATCCCGCTCCTGCACCGACTCCTCCAGAGCCAGGAAGTTGAAGGAGTAGGGGTCTTTGATTAGCTGCTGGGCCAGATCGGACTGGGGCTTGGGCAGGGTTCGTTCAAAATTGGTGACAGCGGTTCCCTGCCGATGGTAGAGGCCGCTTTCGATTTGGAGCTGTAGCACGTTGCGGCTCCAGCCGTTCTCCTCGGTTTTGCGAGCATACCAGAGCCGTTCGGTCGGATCTTTCACCGCATCCAGTAGTCGAACATTGTGGCCCCAGGGAATTCTGCCATACACCTGTTGGACAAGCTCCCGCTCGGGGTTGGCCTCGGCAAAGGCCCGCATATACATCAAATTCGTGCGCGAGAACCCCTGCATCCTGGGAAACTCGTTGTGTAGATCCTGGGCCAGACGGGCAATCACCTTAGTGCCCCAGCCCTCCTGACTCTGACGGCTCAAAATCTCTCGCCCAATGTGCCAGTAGAGCAGCACCATCGTCTGGTTCAGGTTCTGGGCCGCCTCCACCTGGGTGCGGCGAATTTCAGCCTTCAGCCCAGCGACAAAGGTTTCGTAGTTGTCGAGCGGCAGGCCATCAAGCGGCGGCAGATCGGTCACGAGCAGCGCTCCAGAGCAGTTTAGGGCAGAGCTTTTAGGGCAGAACCAGGCCCGCCTAGAAGTATAGAACCGAATTCTCCAACAGGTGTTGGACAATTTGCTATTTCTCAAACGCAGCAGACAAAACTCCAACAGGCGTTGGACAATTTGCCATTTCTCAAACGCAGCAGGCAAAACTCCAACAATGTCTGTAGATTTTTCTACATCTGTCCGACCCGCCCCCGCGTCAACGGCAGGCTAATAGAGTTAGGTACACCAAAATGTACTGAAAGGCCCTGCTACTCCGCTAGCCCGCTACTCCGCCAGAAGGCTTCGCCGAGAGCAGACTTACTTCACTAGCGCACCGCAGACGCACAGACGGACCGAGCCACAGAACAATTTACAGACCCCTGTTAAACTCAAATATCCACCAGCAAGCTCCGCCCGTCACCAAAGCAACCTGTCACCAAAGCCAACCAGAAGTTGTGAATTCCGGAAACTATGTCAGTTAGATCGGGAGGAAGATCCGGAAATTATGGCGGCTCCCTTATAGATCGCGTAACCGGATAGGAACTGTCAATCCCCTGCTTGAACGGGTTGCTCCTTTGAGGTGACAACCACGGGTTCAGATGTTGGGGTTTCGAGATTGAGTGAGCGTCCTTTCAAGCGATAGGACGGACCCGTGAGTGAGGTGGACCCAATCGTTTAGACAAGAATAGGACTGAGTTAAGCTCTGAACTACTCAACGACTTCTGTTCTCTGTACTATTCTGAGTTCGATTCTCATCACGTACATTCTCACTATA
>JBJTUI010000107.1:0-4070 GCA_046080625.1 Elainella sp.
GGCTTCACCCAATGCTTAAGCAAAGGGATAAATCGGATTGAGTATACTGGGAAAAACTTGTCGGCAAAAGCAGCACCAAAACCGCATGGATAATCAATCTCACAACGGCAATGGGAACGGCAAAGGGCATTACAACGGCTACAGCAGCAACAGCGGCAATGGTTACGGCGGCAATGGTTACGGCGGCAATGGTCACGGCAGTAACGACAGGACAATTTATCCGATTGTCGAAGTTAGACGCGCGATTCAGCCCCGCACCTACCCGCGGCGTCGGCCCTCGCTGCTGCCGCTAGTGCTGTTATGTTCGGTGGTGGGCCTCGGCATTGTTCTGGTGATGAGCAGTCCCCGTTCCCCCAGGGTAACGGAAGAAATTTCCAAACCAGACGCCTTCCGCTGGGGAGTAAATCGGGCCATGAGCGCCGCTGAGCTCACCCAAACGGCCCGATCTGTCCAGGAGTGGCAGCAGGTGTCCGACTGGTGGCAGGAAGCGATTGAGCTGATGCAGGCCGTTCCCAAGGCAGATGAAAATTACTCGACCGCCACTGCCAAGGTAGACGAATACAAAACCAACCTGGCCTATGCCCAAACCCGGCTGAAATCTGCCGTGAACCAACCGGGAGCAGCCGACCTCTGGGGGATTGGCTCTCGCCGAGCTTTGGTGCTGAAGCTGCAGGGGCAGCCGGTCGAAGCGGAGCGCTATGACTCAATCTGCAAAGAGGTGCTGCACTATGGCCGCAGCCAGGTCGAACTCAACAACGGGTTTGTCACCCGCTTTGACGACTTCGATCGCAATCTCAAGGCCGCCTCAGCCACCATTCCCACCGCCGTCCAGGCAGGACAATGGGATCTGGGCTCGACCAAGGCAGATGTCCTGAAAATTCAGGGCACCCCCAGTCGGATCGCCGAATATGGCTACGCCGATCTAGAAACCCTGCACTACGGCAGCAGCACGGTTGATCTAGCCAATGAGCGCGTCGTCGGCTATAGCAATCGAGCTGGCGCTTTGAAGGTGCGCACCCGACCCATCCTGGCCAATCGCAAGGCCTCAGTTTGGACCCCGACCTCCAGCCGCGAAGACGTGCTGCAAGTTCAGGGCACCCCTACCCAGATCTCGCTCAGCCCCTCTACCTGTACCGAAACGTTCTACTATGGCAACAGCACCGTCACCCTGAGAAACGGATTCATCGCAGGCTACGACAACCTGGACGGCAATTTGCGCGTTAGAGCCCAATAGCCGCCTTCTGTTTAAGCCCCCTATTAGTTTAAGCCCCTTATTATTTGGCCCCCGTTTGCCCAATCCCAACCGCCCTCCAGAGGGGAATTGCGAATCCGCAAGTTCGGTTCTGAACCTGTTAGGAATCTCTACCTACCGGTATCGTTTGAATAGAGCTATTGAACAGAGGTAAGCCGCCTGAATTCGACCCAGGATCAGTGAGGCAGTGCAGAGGGCAAGTCCTCTGCGTGGGGCTGTACCCCACACCCCGCTATTCCCCAAATCATTTGGGCCATCTACTTATAGCTCGAAAACGTATCGATTGCGTTTCCTAAAATTTAGGCTTTGCAATGGACAGAAAAGCCATTTGCAAAACTCGCAGGTCAGTCGGTCAATGAAGCGGTAGCAGCATCGTGTATAAGTGGTATCTGCCCAGTTTAAGTGAACTTTTAGCCATGAGCGACAGTCTGGCGGCTCAGCCAGATTCGCCTGTCGCTGCTTCCCCTGTGAAGTCGGCAAACGTAGACAGTTTAGCCAGCGGTACCCCGTTTGTCTCTCCGGCCCAGCAGCGCCTCAGGGCCGAACGCGAGTGGAGCGGGGCCGTTGCCGCTCTCAATCAGCTCCTCCAGCAAAGCATTGAGCCTGCACCCCAGACGCTGAGCTCCTCCAGCGACACCAGCATCGGCACCCCCGTGCAGGGCCTACTGCTGTCAGGACCGTTTCCGGTGCTGGAACAGGCCGACTGGATGGGCCAAATTGCTACCTGGGTGTTTACGGTAGGGGCTGCCAAGGAAGTTTTGCAGATCCTTCCTCCGGCTGAAGCCGCCAGCGCCGCACCCTGGAAAGCCGTGCCCACCCTGCCCCTGCGGTCGGACGATCCAATGGCCGCCGAGCAGTTTTGTCTGGCGCTCACGCCCGAATTTAGCCTGGTGATGACCCTGGGCGAAACCCCAGCCGGACAGCCCGCCTTTCTGTTTTCGTTTGACCCCGACGTGGTCTGGCAAGTCTGGCGCTCCCTGCAAGCCCGGCTCCAGCTCATGGCTCCCCAGCTTGTTGCCTCCGTTAAGCGGCTGGTGAAGCAGTTTCCGCCCATCGTGCCCCACTACCAGCTGGTCACCCAGTTCAGTCGGCTGATGCTGGCCAACCTGCCCGAGCCTCTGGAAACAGTGGAACGCCGCACCAGCGACAAACGCACCAACGACAAACATGCGCCAGAGCCGGTTTTCCAGCGGGTAGAAGCCCCGGCTGATTTGCCTGCCGACAGCTCGGAGGGGGACCCCGTCGGACCGATGACTGCCGACACGGAATTGCTGCAGGCGCTGGCCCACGAGGTGCGCACCCCTCTGACCACGATCCGCACCCTCACCCGGCTGCTGCTCAAGCGCAAAGATCTAAACCCGGATGTCCTGAAGCGGCTGGAAGTAATTGACCGGGAATGCACCGAGCAAATCGACCGGTTTAATCTGATCTTCCGGGCCGTGGAGCTGCAAACCAGCCCTTCTGCCAGTACCCTAATGCCGCTGGCTCCGATCTCGCTCGGCCAGATGATTCAGCAAAACATCAGCCGCTGGCAGCAGCAGGCCAGTCAATATAGCCACACGCTCGATATTCTGCTGCCCCAGAAGCTGCCGATGGTCGTCACCGATCCGGTCATGCTGGATCAGGCGCTCACCGGGCTGATCGACCGCATCACCCACCGTCTGCCCCCCGGCAGCCACATCCAGGTGCAGGTAACGCCCGCTGGCAACCAGCTCAAGCTGCAACTGCTCTCCCAGCCCCAGGACAGCTGGACCACCAAAGACAGCGGCAAGGACGGGCGCGCCAAGATTGGCTTTGCCCCCGTGGTGCGCTCGATTGGCCAAATGCTGATGTTCCAGCCCGACACCGGCAGCCTCAGCCTCAGCATGGCTGTCACTAAAAACCTGTTTCAGGCGATCGGCGGCAAGCTGATTGTGCGCGAACACCCCGAAGAAGGCGAAGTGCTGACGATCTTCCTGCCGCTCGCATCCCGCAAGCCGGAAGAGTAGGTGGGGCTGTGCTGCCCTTTCAAGCACTCAAAAAACTGGGATCTCTAGGTCTGCTGGGCCAGGGCATATTCGCGGAACCGCTCCATGTCAGCATAGAGGGTAGATTCGACGATGCGGTTCAGCAGGCCGTTGTCGATGACGCGGCCCAAAATTTCGGGAATTGCATAGGCCACGGTCATTTTCACAACCGTATGATCGCCTCGATCATAAAACCGAATGGCTCCGCGATTGGGCAGGCCATCCACCGACTCCCATTGGATAATCTGGTGCTGCACCAGTTTGGTGATGTGGGACTGCCAGCTGAACTCAAACCCACCGGAGGCAAGCTTCCAGCGCGAGAGGTCGGGATTCTCAGGATTCACCTGCACCGAGTCGATCCATTTCATCCAGCGCGGCATCTGCTCCAGGTCGGACCAGAGCGCCCAGACCCGCTCGATCGGCACGGCCACTTCGATCTGCACCGTATGTTCCAGCCAGTAAGCCATATTGGTTCGGTAGCTTCATTTAATCAATCTAGATCAACCTGGAAGCGCTCTAGGGGCGCAGCGACTCGGCCCGCCACGGGCCGATTTTTCCGCATAGTTGGGATCGGGGCAATCCGGCCCTCAGCAGCCTTAGTAAGTAGGTAGGTGCAAATATTTGTCGGATAGTGGGGGTTTGGAGGCTGCGCCCCCAACAGAGGGCTTGCCCCTTAGTGGTGCAGAAAACTCCTGAAACCCAGTAAACTCGTTATTCTCAATAAGGTTTTTTATTGAGAACAGCTAAAAATTCAACGCAGATATAAGGGTTTAGGCTATAGTACGTTTGCTCAAGATGAACTTAAAAAAGTT
>JBJTUI010000108.1:0-4443 GCA_046080625.1 Elainella sp.
CGCAGCTCCACAAACAGGCGGCTCGACAGACCGTTGCCCAAATAGGTATTCAGCAGCTTCAGGGCAAAGTGATCGGCGGCATAGATCGGGGAAGCCAAATAGCCCAACATCACAATCGCCTGCTGGGTATCCTGCTCGGTAATCATCTGCTGAGGGCGGGGCGTCAGGGCAGGCAGGCTCAGTTCGGGCATTGCCGCTGCGGGTGTTTCCCAATCGCCAAAGCAGCGATCGACGAGCTGAATCGCGGTTTCTGGGGCGATCCGACCCACGACGCTCATCACCATCCGATCGGGTCGGAAATAGGTCTGGTGGTATTGCTGTAGGGCGGCTCGATCGATCTGGGCGACGGTTTCGGCTGTGCCTAAGCTCGACAACCCGTAGGGATGCTCACCGTACAAGATCTGGCGCAGCTGGAGGTTCGCGACCGAAAAGGGCTGCTCCTGCATAGAGCGAATCCCTTGCAGCGTCAGCTTGCGCTCTAGTTCGACTTCGGCCTCGGGAAAGCTGGGCGAGCGCACCAGTTCAGCCAGCAGGGCCAGCATTTCGGCAAAGTCTGCCGAGACGGTTTTCAGGCTCATCAAAAAGTAGTCGGCTGCGGCGTCGGCTCCCAAGCTGGCCCCAACCGACTCGACCCGCTCGGCAATCTCCTGGGACGACAGATTGTTGGTGCCTTTGGTGATCACGGCAGAGAGCAGGTGGGACAGCCCGGCCTGATCCAGGGCTTCGTAGCGCCCGCCCGCCCGGATGTAGAGCCTGGCTGCCACAATATCCGCCGCTGGATTTTCGACGGCCAGCACCGTCATGCCGTTGTCCAGAACAGCGCGATGCACCGTCTGGTTTTGCAGAGCCTGTGAAGCCGTGGTTTGAATAGTCATGCGCTCAAGAGGGTAGGGTGGCAAACTAGGCCCCAATCAGACCCAGATCTGAATCAATCTTAACAATCTGGGTTGACAACTGGGTTACGACTTGACTACTCCAGGGGCAGCAGGGTGACTGCGCCGTAGCGCAGGGGCGAGAGGTGTTGGGCCGCCAGCTGTTGCAGCATTTCGGGGTTGTAGCTGGCAATCATCTTCGGGTAGACCAGGGCCAGTTCGGGCTGGGCCAGGGTGCTGTAGTAGCCGTAGAGTCCGGCGAGTTGGCCTGCTGTCTCGCTGGAGAAGGCGTAGTCATTACAGAGCAAGCGCTGACAGCGCCGCAGTTCGGCCTCTGAGATCGGCAGGGCTGCCAGCTCGGAAAGCCGGTCGCTGATGATTGCTTCAACCGGGCCGAGCTGGGCTGGATCGAGCCAGGCCGTCAGGGTAAACAGACTGGAATCCCGCTGGAGGGTGAAGCCGCTGTGGATGTCCTGCACTAGCTGCCGCTCTTCCCGCAGTTCGCGTACCAGCCGTGAGGTGCGACCGCTGGCAATCAGGGCTGACAGCAGATCGAGGCCATAGGCGCTGTGGAGTGACTCGACCCCAGGCGTGACCCAGCCCAACATCAGGCGGGCCTGCCCCAAACGCGGCATTTCCAGCACTTGGCGGCGGATTTCGGTCAGCGGCAGTTCGGGGCGAGCGGGCGAGCGGGGACAGTCGGTGCGCTGGGCAAAATCGGCAAAGTTCTGGCTGACCAGGGCCAGGGTGTCTTCCCAGGGGACATCGCCGACGACGACCACGGTCATGTTGTCGGGCTGGTAGTGGGCCTGGTGGAACCAGCGCATTTCCTGGGGAGTGCGGTCTATCAGGCGTTCGGCGTCACCCAGCACGGGCCGACCGTAGGCATGGGTGGGGTAGAGGGTTTCCATCAGCACCTGGAAGCCGACATCGTCCGGGTCGTCAAACGACTGGCGAATTTCCTCCAGCACCACGTCCCGCTCGTGTTCAAACTCCTCGTCGGGGATGGCGGCATGGAGCAACAGGTCGGCCAGATGGGGCAGGGTGTCGGGCAGATCGGCGGCGGCAGTGCTGATGAAGAAATGGGCGTAGTCGTGGCTGGTGGCGGCGTTGGTGAAGCCACCGCGATTTTCAATAATCTGGTCGAAGCGTCCGGGCGGCAGTTGGGCCGTGCCCTTGAAGATCATGTGCTCCAAAAAGTGGGCCATGCCCGACCAGGCTTCCGGCTCCAGGGCCGCTCCAGCTCTGACCCAGACATCCACCGTGACAACGGGCGCAGCCGTGACCTGCTGGTGAATCAGCAGCAGTCCGTTTTCGAGTTTGTGGCGACGGGCGGGGAATAGGTCAACCTGACCGGATGGAACCTGTGCTGCAACCAAATGCCTGTTCCTTATACTGAACTTGGGTGATGAAACATAGTTAATTTTTTTATCGTAACGCTTTTCATGGCAATGTTGCAGAACCCGTGGAAACAGGCTTGACAGTCCCCGGTTTTCGCGACACAAGCCTGCGATTCCTCGGGAAAATTAGGGTAGCCTTCCTTAAAGAACCGTCAAAGACCTAACAAAGGACTAGCGGTGCGGTAGAAATACCGATGCAGCCAAGCGATTTCTTAAACCTTTTTTCCTGAACAGTTGTTGAACCAGTTTGTGAGTAGTCGGGTGAACCATGGCCAATCAAGCATCCAGTCCGGTATCCAGTCCAGCCTCCAGTCCTGTTTCTAGTCCGGCATCCAATCCGGCATCCAGTTCAGCTGAGAGCGCTTTAGAGCAGAGCGAGCAGGAGAAAATTCGCCAGCAGTTTGACCAGGGACCCTATCCCCGGATTCCGCTAGAGGGGTTTCCTAAGGACGATTACGAGCAGTTTTTTATCAACAGCCTGGTGACGCCCCACTACCTGCACCACCGGCAGGTGATCAACACCGAGGGCAAGCTGATCCTGGACGCGGGCTGTGGCTCGGGCTACAAGGCGCTGGTCTTGGCGATGGCCAATCCAGGGGCTCGGGTGGTGGGAATCGACCTCTCCCAGGAGTCGGTGGATCTGGCCCGGCGGCGGTTCGAGTTCCACAAGCTGGACGGCGCTGAGTTCCATCAGCTCAGCCTCTATGACGTGGCCCAGCTGGGCCTGAAGTTTGACTATATTAACTGCGACGAAACCCTCTACCTGCTGCCCGACCCGGCGGCGGGATTGCAAACCCTCAAGGCGGTGCTGAAGCCGAACGGCATCCTCCGGGCCAACCTGCACAGCGCCTACGAACGGGCCGAGCTATATCGCGCTCAAGCTTTGTTCAAGTTTGCCGGACTGCTGGATGCGGCTCCTGGTGAGGCCGAGCGGGAAGCGGTTGTGGAAACCATGAACGCCCTGAACGACGGTGTGCGAATCAAGGCTGACACCTGGCTGGGGCGCAGGTTTGCCGAGGCTGACCCCGACAAACTAGCCGAACTGATCTCGACCAATTTTCTGCTGGTGGGCGACAAGGGCTACACCATTCCCGATCTGTTTAATCTGTTAAACCAGGTCGATCTGGAATTTGTCAGTATGGTCAACTGGCGTCGCTGGGACGTGCTCGATCTGTTTAAAGATCTGGACAGTATGCCCCTGCTGTGGAACATGGGTCTGGCGGAAGCCAGCATTCAGGACAAGCTGCACCTCTATGAGCTGATGCATCCGGTTCACCGCCTGATGGACTTCTGGTGTACCCACCCCAGCGAACCGGGCCAAAGGGTAGATGATTGGAGCGATGCCCAGTGGCAGGCTGCTGTTGTGCATCTTCATCCCCACCTGCGCAACGATCGCCTCAAAACCGACCTGATCCAGTGCATCGAAACCAACCGTCCGTTCGAGATCAGCCATCTGGTGAAGCTGCCAGCCCTGCAACCCGTCCTGCTAGAAGCCGATCTGGCCGCCTGTCTGCTGCCGCTGTGGGAGGGGGCGCAATCGATTCACGGTTTGGCCGAGCGCTATCGGCAAATCAATCCAGTTGACCTGATCACCCTGGAACCCCTGTCTCCGGCTCAGGCGTTTGAAACCGTCAAAACGCTGCTGAATCGACTCGATGCGTTTCTGTATGTGCTGCTGGAAACTGCTGCGAACGCCTAGTTGTTAATCTTGTCGCTAATTCTGGCGCTAATCTTGGCGCTGTTCGAGATCAGTCAGTTAAATTCTTGTGAGAACTGCTCAAGTGCAATCTGTGACATATCCTATGAACCTAACCGTTGATTTACGCGATCCAGAAAAAATCCGCCAGCAGTTTGACTACGGCCCCTATCCCCGCAAGCCCCTAGAAGAATCACCCCGGCAAGATTTCCAAGAGCTCTATATTCACAATTTAGTCAGACACCCCCAGCGAAGCTGGTGGCTTGATGAATGTGACCGCCCCAAGGGCGGATGGCTTTCGCTGAAGGTATCTGTGGGTTAATTAAAACCGTCCACTTGGCTTTGTTGCATAAAGCAAAAACTGACAAGTTAGGGTTGAGATGGATTTGATTAAGCTGTAACCGGGTAGCTGTCGGGCTTGCACAGTTGGATCATGCGGTTGAGCGCTGCACACTTGATGAATAACTCCACCGCC
>JBJTUI010000109.1:0-4330 GCA_046080625.1 Elainella sp.
CTGACCGAACAGGTGGGTGAGGCGATGTATTCGCGACAGAGCGCCGATCAGCGGAAAACCAAACTGGCTCTGGGAATAGGTCCATTTGGTGGGTGCAGGCCGCTGGGGATTGAGGTTCGTGTAGTTGGCGTAGAACAGCCCACCTAGCTCTGGCAGAGCTGCCTGCACAGCCTGGTGGATGCCGCTGAGCAGTTCAATATGTTCGACATGCAGCAGTTTGTTTTGAACTTGCGCCAAATGGCTCAAAGCTTCTGCTTCAGCCAGATCCAGCGCCAGCGGGTATTCCACGACTACATGTTTCTGAGCCCGAAGGGCAGCCCCGGCAACGGGGCCATGCTCCGAATTGATCGAGGCAATCACAATCAGATCCACATCGTCGCGGCTGATTAGCTCGGGCCATGCGGCGACGGCTTCACCACCATAGGCAGCACAGAAGGCCTCAGAATTTTCGCGGGTACGGCCTGCTACAGCCACCAGCTGGGCTCGAAAATCGGCCCGAAAGCTCTCGGCCCTTGCTTTGGCAGCATAGCCAGTGCCCACTAGTCCTACTCGAATCGGATGCATAACTTAGGAAATTTCGTTAAGGTGACGATAGGGTAAATATTAAGATCTATTAAGTCGCGTTAAACAAGTTCACCATGGAAACAGTCACATTAGGACACAACGGGCCGACAGTAGCGCCACTGGGAATCGGCACCTGGGCCTGGGGCGACAGTATTTTCTGGACCTACGGCAAGGAATACGATGCATCCAGCCTGGAGGAGGCGTTTAAAGCCGCGCTGGAGCTGGGCGTCAATCTGTTTGATACTGCCGAAATCTACGGGTTCGGCGAGTCAGAAAAACTGCTGGGGCAGTTTATGCAGCAGTCGGGCACAAACCGTTCTGCTCTGATCGCCACCAAATATTTTCCCCTACCCTGGCGATTTAATGCCGACGCGGTTGCTGACGCCCTGACCGCCAGCCTCAAGCGCCTGCAGCTGCCCTCGGTGACGCTCTATCAGGTGCATTGGCCGTTTGATTTCTTTATGGGTCAAACGACGTTGATGAATGCCCTAGCCGACGAAGTCCAACAGGGGCGGATTCAGACCGTTGGCGTCAGCAACTATTCGGCGGCCCAGATGCGACAGGCTCACCAGACCCTGGCCAGTCGAGGGATTCCGCTGGCTGTCAATCAGGTGCAATACTCGCTGCTCGCCCGTCAGGTGGAACGCAACGGTGTGCTAGAGACAGCCCGCGAGTTGGGCGTGACTCTTCTGGCCTACAGTCCGCTAGCTCAGGGACTCTTGACCGGCAAATACCGGCCCGAAAACTACACCTCGCCTACAGGAGCACGCCGCCTCGACCCGCGCTTCAGCAAAGCTGGCTTGGAGAAGCTGCGCCCAGTGGTGGACTGCTTGCAGCAAATTGGTGCAGCTCACGATCGCTCACCCGCCCAGGTTGCGCTCAACTGGTTAATTCGGCAGGGCAGTGTGATTCCGATTCCGGGCGCAAAAACGGCTGAGCAGGTGCGGCAAAATTCCGGTGCCTTGGGCTGGAGCATGACGGAGGCTGAGTCCGCCCAACTGTCGGAAATGACCCGCCAGCGGTAAGCCTTGGTATGCAAACAGCCCCAACGCAGCGTCGGCTTTAAAACCCGTACATTTCAGGATTGTTCGTCGCGAAACTGCAAATTTTCCAGCATGATGGTTGAGCGAGGCTCAAACCCGTCCATATACTCGGCGGGGTAATGGGTGAGAGCATAGAAAGAACGCCCCTCGTAATCTCCGATATAGATCGAGCCGACGTAATTCTGCTGGGCCGTGCGCTGCTGGTAGATCAGTTTTTCCTTGGCCCAGGGATAGCTGACAATATCGGTACGGTCGATCAGCTGCCAGCGATTGTTAGCCAACAACCCGCTTGCTCCAATCAGCAGTTCCCGCATCTCGTCTGGGCTGGTTTGACGGGTGGGCATAAAAATTTGGACATAGGCAGTTTTGTCTTGCTTGCCCCTGGGGCTGAAGAAAAACTGGGCTACCGTGCCGTCCGGCGAGTTCCCGACCTCGCTTTGGAAATCGCGCTTAGGAACATAGGTCGTAAACGGCAGCGACGGCTGATCAAACAGCTGGAGCTCCAGTTCCACCATCTGCCCTTCAATCGTCAACGGCATAATCCGGCTGTCGGGCAGACTGTTGAGCCCTGGGGTTTCAGTTGCACTGGCCGCAGAGCCGTTTGGCGACTGAGTCACAGGAACATCAGTAGGAGACGGGCTGCCGGACGCACCGCTTGAACTGCTATTGCCTAGAGTTGGAGCAGTAGGCGAGCTAGCAGAATTGGGTTGGGGCAGCGGCCTGCCAGACCGCAGAATGGTGCAGCCGCCCAGCCCTGCAACAGACAGGAGGCCAACCAGGCAGATTGTCTGACGCCATTTCATGACAATTCCCCCGCTTGGCATTACTCCACCACAAAGTTAACCAATTTCCCGGGAACGACGATCACCTTTTTGATGGTTCTGTCAGCGATGTATTTTTGGGCCAGCTCAGACTCGCGGGCATATTGCTCCAGCTGCTGTTTGTCAGCCTGGGCCGGTACCGGAATCGTGCCGCGAGTTTTACCCATCACCTGAATTACCAGCGGGATCTCATCGACAACCAGAGCCGCTGGATCGGCCTGGGGCCAGGGTTCTTGATGAATTGAAGTCGAATGGCCCAAGCCCTGCCACAGATCTTCGGCCAGGTGAGGCGCGAAGGGAGCCAGCAGCCGCAGCAGCGTTGCGATGCCCTCAGCGTAGACGGGCGAGGTTTTGCAGGGCGCATCCGTGAGGGCGTTGTTCAGCTTCATCAGCTCCGAAACAGCCGTATTCAACTGGTAGTCGCCCTCTAGGTCTTCGGTGATCTGCTGGATGGCGTTGTGGATGGCAAAGCGCAGATCTTTTTCTGGCTTGCTCAGCTCTGTCGCTGTAGCCAGTTGATTCGCTCCAGAACGACTGAATTCTGTCACCAGCCGCCACACCCGGTTGAGGAAGCGAAACTGGCCTTCCACATCGGCATCGTCCCACTCCAGATCTTTTTCGGGAGGGGCCTTAAACAGGATGAACATCCGGGCCGTATCGGCACCATATTTGCCCAACACCTGCTCCGGATCAATGCCGTTGTACTTGGATTTCGACATTTTTTCGAACACCACCTCCAGTGGTTCACCCGTCTCCGGATCTTTGGGAGCGGTAAGGTCAAGCTGGCCAGGCCCAAAATACCTGCCAGTTTTAGGATTTTTGTAGGCCGCGGCCTGCACCATGCCCTGAGTCAGCAGCCGCTTGAAGGGTTCATCGAAGTTGAGCAGCCCCCGGTCACGCAGCACCTTGGTGAAAAAGCGGGAGTAGAGCAGGTGCAGGATAGCATGTTCGATGCCACCCACATATTGATCGACCGGCAGCCAATCGTTGGTTTTGGTCGAGTCAAACACCTGCTGGTTGTTCTGAGCATCGGCATAGCGCAGGTAATACCAGGAGGAGCACATAAACGTGTCCATGGTGTCGGTTTCACGACGGGCAGGCTCGCCACAGCTAGGGCAGGGAACATTGATCCAGGAATCAAGCTTGGCTAGAGGGGAAGCGCCGCGCCCCGAAAACTCGACATTTTCCGGCAGCTGAACAGGCAGCTCGGCGTCAGGAACAGGCACGATCCCGCAGCTTGGGCAATGCACCACTGGAATTGGGCAGCCCCAATAGCGCTGACGTGAAATTAGCCAATCGCGCAGCCGATAGTTAGCCGTCCCCTTGCCTTTGCCATTTTGTTCGAGCCACCGCACCGCGGCTTCAACGCTCTGCCCTGGACCTTTGCCCGCAGGAATTCCGTCGAGCGGCCCAGAGTTCACCATTACCCCATCGTGGGGGTAGGCTTCGGTCATGCTGTCGGACTGGAGGGGCTGATCGGCAGGCTGCACCACAACCTTGATTGGCAGCTCAAACGCTTTAGCGAACTCAAAGTCGCGCTGGTCGTGGGCTGGAACGGCCATAATCGCGCCCGTACCGTAGCCCATCAATACATAGTCGGCAATCCAAATCGGAATTTTGGCCCCATTGACCGGGTTGATCGCCTCACTGCCCGTCCAGACGCCGGTCTTCTCCCGATCTTCAGCGGTTCGGTCGATTTCGCTCTTGGCGGCGGCGGCGGTTTGATAGGCTTGCACGGCCCCAGCTTGAGCCGGAGTGGTCAATTTGGGCACCAGCGGATGTTCGGGCGACAGCACCATGAACGTCGCTCCCCAAAGCGTATCGGGGCGAGTCGTAAAAATCGGCAAATCATCGCCTGCTGCGGTTTTGAAGACAACTTCAGCCCCAGTCGATTTGCCAATC